>SEHC01000641.1 GCA_004173415.1 Lysobacteraceae bacterium | reverse complement strand
GGCTCGTCGAGCAGGTAGACGGTGTCGCGGCGCTGCGCGCGCTGCAGTTCGCTGGCCAGCTTGATGCGTTGCGCCTCGCCGCCGGACAGTTCGGTGGCCGGCTGGCCCAGTCGCAGGTAGCCCAGGCCCACTTCGATCAGCACCTGCAGCGGGCGGGCGATGGCCGCGTCGTCGGCGAAGAAGGCTGCGGCCTGTTCCACCGTCATCCCCAGCACCTGGGCGATGTTGCGGCCCTGCAATTCGATCTGCAGGGTCGCCGCGTTGTAGCGCGCACCGTGACAGGTCGGGCATGGCGCATAGACGCTGGGCATGAACAGCAGCTCCACGAACACCGAGCCTTCGCCCTCGCAGGTTTCGCAGCGGCCCTTGGCCACGTTGAAGGAGAAGCGGCCCGGGTCGTAGCGTCGCTTTCGCGCGGCCGGAGTGGCGGCGAAGCGCTTGCGCACGTGGTCGAACAGCCCGGTGTAGGTGGCCAGGTTGGAGCGCGGCGTGCGGCCGATCGGTTTCTGGTCCACGCGCACCAGCCGCTTGACGTGGCCAAGCCCTTCGACGATGCGGCCGCCGACCGGCGCCTGCGTGCTGCGTTCCAGCGGGTCGATCGCCTCGTCTTCGTCGCCGCTGTCGTGATCGAGATGGGCAGCCAGCAATTCCACCAGCGCCTGGCTGACCAGCGAGGACTTGCCCGAGCCCGACACGCCGGTGACGGTGGTGAACACATTGAGCGGGAAGTCGACGTCCAGGTTCTCCACGTTGTTGCGGGTGACACCCTGCAGGCGCAGCCATGCCGACGGCGTGCGCGCACGACTGTCAAAACGCGCGGCCCCCGAAAACAGATAACGGCGTGTGTGCGAAGCCTCGACTTTCTGCAAGCCGGCGGGACCCACGTCGACCAGCCAGTCGGCATGGCGGATCACGTCGATCTCGTGCTCGACCACGAACAGCGAATTGCCCGCGGCCTTGAGCTGGTCCAGTGCGGCGAGAAGCGACTGCGCATCGGCCGGATGCAGGCCGGCGGAAGGTTCGTCCATCACGTAGACCACACCGAACAGGTGCGAGCGGATCTGCGTGGCCAGGCGCAGGCGCTGCAACTCCCCGGGCGACAGCGTGGGCGTGCTGCGTTCCAGGGTCAGGTAACCCAGTCCGAGCTGCTGCACCACGGCGATGCGCGCGCGCAGGTCCTCGGCGATGCGCCGGGCGGCGATGGCCTGCTCCGGATGCAGGACTGCGTTGCGCGCGCCTGGCTTGCGCGGCGTGGCGTCCGCAGTCGCTTGCAGCAGGTCGGCCACGCGTGCCAGCGGCAGGCGCGAGAGTTCGCCGATGTCCAGGCCGGCGAACTTCACCGACAAGGCTTCGCGCTTGAGGCGCTTGCCGTCGCATTCCGGGCACAGCGTGCTGAGCAGGTACTGCGACACGCGCTTCTTGATCAGCGGGCTCTGGGTAGTGGCGAAGGTGTGGAGGACATAGCGGCGGGCACCGCTGAAGGTGCCCATGTAGCTCGGCTCCATCTTCTGGCGCAGGGCGCGCTTGACCTCGGCCAGGGTGAAACCCGCGTACACCGGTACCACCGGGGTTTCATCGGTGTAGAGGATCCAGTCGCGGGTCTTCCTGGGCAGCTTGTTCCAGGGCACGTCGACGTCGTGGCCCAGCGTGGTCAGGATGTCGCGCAGGTTCTGCCCGTGCCAGGCGGAGGGCCAGGCGGCGATCGCGCGTTCGCGGATGCTCAGCGACGGGTCGGGCACCATCGAGGCCTCGGTGGCGTCGTAGATGCGGCCCAGGCCGTGGCAGGTCGGACAGGCGCCGGCGGGCG
>SEHC01000640.1 GCA_004173415.1 Lysobacteraceae bacterium | reverse complement strand
CCGGCGGTGAACACGTTGACCTGCTGCTGGTTGCTGGGCACGAAGCTGTTCAGCGCGTTGACCGACTGTCTGCTCAGGCTGTCGGTGGCCTGGAAGCTGATCCGTTCGGGCAGGATGATCCAGTCGAGGCTGCCGAACAGGGAGCCCTGGATTTCATCGTCGAAGGTATTGTCCATGTAGTGCGGGTAGCGGACGTCGCCCTGCACCAGGAACTGCAACGCGGTGCCGTTCTGCTGGGCGTTGAAGCTCAGTTGCGGCGACACCACGGTGTCGCTGGTCTCGTCGGTCTCGCTGAAGCCGATGTTGTCGCTGTGCATGACCGCCACGCCGACGTCGTACTCGAGCTCGACGGCGTGGCCGACCGCGGGCATCAGCGAGGCCACGGCCAGGTAGGCGGCGGCCCTGCGCATCGGGGCCGAACGGCGATGCGCGCGCTTTCTTGCCATGTCGATCTCCTAGACCCCTTCGTTGAAGACGACGCCGGCGAACTTGGCCGGGTCGAAGCTGGATGCCGCCTCGGCGATCGCCGCCGGGGTGTCGCGGCCGTACCCGGCCACCAGCACCACCACGTCGGCCAGGCTGGCCAGGATCCTCGCGTCCGGCGCGCCCTTGACCGGCGGGCCGTCGAGGAAGACGTGGCAGCTGGTGTCGCGGCTGCGCAGGTTGTCCAGCAACAGGCGCATGCGCACGGAGGAGAAATACTCGGCGCCGGTTTCGCGCGAGGTACCGGTAGGCAGCAGTTGCAGGCGGGCGATGCCGGTGTCGTAGAGCAGGTTGCCGGCGTCGCTTTCGCGTTCTTCCAGGTAGTCGACCAGGCCATGCCCGGTGGGCGCCAGGCGCATGGTCGTGTGCTGGGAGGGATAACGCACGTCGCAGTCGACCAGCACCGCGGTCCTGGTCTCGTCGAAGGCCATGGCGGTGGCCAGGTTGCGGGCCACGAAGCTGCCGCCGGAGCCGCGGCTGACCGGTGCCACCAGGGTCATGAAGTTGCCCGTGCCGATGGCCAGCAGCCGGGTGCGGATCTCGCGGAACGCGTCCAC
>SEHC01000639.1 GCA_004173415.1 Lysobacteraceae bacterium | reverse complement strand
AGGCGACAATGGCCGCAACCCACGCCGGAACCTCCCATGCCCCGCAAGATCGAAGCCCGCCAGTCCGCAATCCACGGCAATGGTGTTTTCGCCATCGCCGACATCAAGAAGGGCGAGCATGTCGTCGAGTACAAGGGCAAGCGCCGGACCCACGAGGAGGTCGACGAGGACGACTCGGGCGATATCGAATCCGGCCACACCTTCCTGTTCACCCTCAACGACGACTACGTCATCGATGCCAACTACAAGGGCAACAAGGCGCGCTGGATCAACCACAGCTGCGATCCGAACTGCGAGGCCCTGATCGACGAGCACGAGGGCAGGAACCGCAAGAAGGACCGGGTACTGATCGAAGCCATCCGCGACATCAAGGCCGGTGAGGAACTCACCTACAACTACGGCATCACCCTGGCCGAGCCCCACACCGCGCGCCTGAAGAAGGTCTGGGAGTGCCGTTGCGGCTCCAGCAAGTGCACCGGGACCATGCTCCAGCCCAAGCGCAAGTCAGCCAAGGCCAGCGGGGACTGACCGCATCGGCCACAAGTACGATGCCGTAACCCGCGTCCCTGGAACATGATGTAGGCATTCCGATACCTCCAGGAGTCAGCAACATGGGTTCACCGATCGAAGGCAAGGTCGCCGTCGTCACTGGCGCGGCCAGCGGCATAGGCAGGGAAATCGCCCGCACGCTCGCCGCAGCCGGGGCCAGGGTCGCCATCGCCGACCTGAACCAGCCCGGCGCGCAGGCCACCGCCGACGAGATCCGTGGCGCGGGCGGTACCGCCATCGGCGTGGCGATGGACGTCACCGACGAAGCCGCGGTCGATGCCGGCATCGCCACGGTGGTGGACCAGCTGGGTCCGGTCGACATCCTGGTTTCGAACGCAGGCATCCAGATCATCAGCCCGATCGAGGACTATGCGTATGCGGACTGGAAGAAGATGCTGGCCATCCACCTCGACGGCGCCTTCCTGACCACCAAGGCGGTGCTTCCGCACATGTACAAGGGCGACCGCGGTGGGGTGGTGATCTACATGGGTTC
>SEHC01000638.1 GCA_004173415.1 Lysobacteraceae bacterium | reverse complement strand
CGGGAACGTATTCACCGCAGCGTTGCTGATCTGCGATTACTAGCGACTCCGACTTCATGGGGTCGAGTTGCAGACCCCAATCCGAACTGAGACCGGCTTTTTGGGATTCGCTCCACCTTACGGTTTCGCAGCCCTTTGTACCGGCCATTGTAGCATGCTTGAAGCCCTGGACATAAGGGGCATGAAGACTTGACGTCATCCCCACCTTCCTCCGAGTTGACCCCGGCAGTCTCCTATGAGTCCCCACCATGACGTGCTGGCAACATAGGACGAGGGTTGCGCTCGTTGCGGGACTTAACCCAACATCTCACGACACGAGCTGACGACAGCCATGCACCACCTGTATACCGACCACAAGGGGGGCTACATCTCTGCAGCTTTCCGGTATATGTCAAACCCAGGTAAGGTTCTTCGCGTTGCATCGAATTAATCAGCATGCTCCGCCGCTTGTGCGGGCCCCCGTCAATTCCTTTGAGTTTTAGCCTTGCGGCCGTACTCCCCAGGCGGGGCGCTTAATGCGTTAGCTGCGGCACGGAGACCGTGGAAGGTCCCCACACCTAGCGCCCAACGTTTACGGCATGGACTACCAGGGTATCTAATCCTGTTCGCTCCCCATGCTTTCGCTCCTCAGCGTCAGGTAATGCCCAGAGAACCGCCTTCGCCACCGGTGTTCCTCCTGATATCTGCGCATTCCACCGCTACACCAGGAATTCCGTTCTCCCCTGCATACCTCTAGTCTGCCCGTATCGGAAGCACGCTCAGGGTTGAGCCCTGAGTTTTCACTCCCGACGCGACAGACCGCCTACGAGCCCTTTACGCCCAATAATTCCGGACAACGCTCGGACCCTACGTATTACCGCGGCTGCTGGCACGTAGTTGGCCGGTCCTTCTTCTGCGGGTACCGTCACTTTCGCTTCGTCCCCGCTGAAAGAGGTTTACAACCCGAAGGCCGTCATCCCTCACGCGGCGTTGCTGGATCAGGCTTTCGCCCATTGTCCAATATTCCCCACTGCTGCCTCCCGTAGGAGTCTGGGCCGTGTCT
>SEHC01000637.1 GCA_004173415.1 Lysobacteraceae bacterium | reverse complement strand
GGGGCGGGCGAGGACATCGATACCGCCCTGCGGGCGTTCCGCGAAGTACTCATCCTGCGACCGGACCAGCCGCGTGCGCTGCAGGGCCTGGCCGCGGCCGAGAGCGCGCTGATCCGGCAGGCGGAACACAGCGCCCGGGTGGCCGATTTCGATAGCGCGCAGCGCTGGCTGACGCGCGCGGCCGCAGTGCGGGCCGAATCACCGGCCATCGAAGACGCCTCGCGCCGCATCGACGAAATCCGCATGGCCAGGATCGCACTGCTGCGCGACACCGGGATCCGGGACCTGACCAGCATGAGGGGCCAGCGCGCGGCCCGGCAGATGCTGGCCGAGGTGCTGCGGATCGCCGAGCCGGGCGACCCGGTCGCCGCCGATTTCCGCACCCGCATCGACCTGGCGACCTACTACGGGCGCTTCCGGCCCGGCCAGCAGTTCGCCGACGAACTGGCCGCCGGGGGCAACGGTCCCGGCATGGTGGTGGTGCCGCACGGAGGCTTCCAGATGGGCGCGGGCGCAGAGGAACTGGGCGCGACCGAGGCCGAGAAGCCCGCCCATTACGTCCGCTTCAGCCGCGGTTTCGCGATGTCCCGGCAGGCGGTCACCGTGGCCGAGTTCAGGCGCTTCGTCCAGGCCACCAAATACCGGCCGCGGGCCACCCGGCGCGGGCATTCCCGGGTCTACGACGAGCGCAGCGGCAATTTCGTGCTGCGCAGCGGGGTCGACTGGCAGTCCGACCATGCGGGCGCCCGCGCCGCCGACAGCCTGCCGGTCCTGCATGTCAGCGTGCGCGATGCCGAGGCCTATGCCGAATGGCTGTCGGCACAGACCGGTGCCAGTTACCGGTTGCCCAGCGAGGCGGAGTTCGAATACGCGCTTCGTGCCGGCGGCCAGGGCCGCTACCCCTGGGGCAATGCGGGCGTGCCGCCGGCGCGCTTCGGCAACCTGACCGGCGGCAATGACCGCTCGGCCAGCGGGCGGCGCTGGAGCAATGCCTTCGTCGGCTATGGCGACGGCTTCTGGGGGCCGGCCCCGGGCGGCAGTTACCT
>SEHC01000636.1 GCA_004173415.1 Lysobacteraceae bacterium | reverse complement strand
GGCACGTGGTTGAAGTAGAACAGGTCGTTGGAAACCGCCGCGTCCACGGTGATCCACGGGTTGTTGCCCGCGATCACCGTCTGCGAGGGCCGCAGCCAGGCCTTGTGGGCCGTGGCCGAGAACGGAAGCACGGCAAGCGAGAGGACGAGAGCGAGCGTGGTGCGTTTCATGGTCGGAGCTCCAGCATGGAAATCGGGAAAGGGGTGCAGGTCAGGGCTTGATTGCGAGGCTTACCGCGCCCAGTTCGCTGCGACCCTGGGCCTTGCCTGACTGCGCCGCCTTGGCCGGCCAGGTGAAGGGAATCTTGACCAGCTCGCGGCCGCCGACTTCGCGCGCGGCTTCCACCACCAGCGTGTAGTTGCCCGGCGCCAACGCGGCCAGCGCGGGCTGCCTGTCGGTGAACTTGAGCGCATGCCGGCCGACCGGCCGGGTCGGGCCGGTGACGCCGTCCACCGGCACCTTCAGGGTGCGGCCGGATTTGCGCCACCATTGCCGCAGGTCGGGCAACCACTTGGTCCCGTGGCCTTCGGCGGTGTCCTTCATCTGGTACCAGACCGACAGGTTGGCCGCCGCCTTCTGGTTGGCGTCCTCGACCCAGATCGCCACATAGGGGCGGTGATATTCGGCCACGTTGAGCTGGGGCACTTCCACGCTCAGGTTGAGCTCGGCCGCATAACCGGGAACTGCGAGCAGACCACTCAGGGCGATGCTCAATGTGGTGGTGACGCTGATCTTGGACATGGGATCGCTCGAGGGGAAAGTGGGGGTCAATGGATGAAAAGCAGGGCCAGCAACAGCGGGATCACCAGCCCCAGGCCGACGTAGGGCCAGGTCATCCGCCTTTGCCGTGCGTGCATCTGCAGCAGGAACAGGCCGGTGATGCAGAACACCAGGCAGGCGATCGCGAAGATGTCCAGGAACCAGCTCCACGCCGGCCCCGCGTTGCGTCCCTTGTGCAGGTCGTTGAAGTACGAGACCCAGCCACGGTCGGTGCTTTCGAACTCCACCGCGCCGGTGCTCCGGTCGATGCTCAGCCAGGCATCGGC
>SEHC01000635.1 GCA_004173415.1 Lysobacteraceae bacterium | reverse complement strand
TCCTTCTTCTTCAGCGCGTCCAGCAACGCCAGCAGCACGATGTGCTTGAGCACGTCGGCATGGTTGCCGGCATGGAAGGCATGTTTGTAGTTCATCGGGGGCCTGCTGGGGCGATGCGCGGCGGTCACGCCGGGGCAGCGCGTGATGCGTGGAAGGACGGCCAGTGTAAGCCGATCGCCGTTGGCGGCGTTGCACGGCGCAATTTGCGGGGTGGGATTTGCGGGGTGCGATTGGCGGGGCGCGGAGGATAGCCGCTATCCTGCCGCCCATGCCCCTGGTCCTGATCGCGGAAGACGAACCGGCTATCGCCGACGCGGTGCTGTATGCCCTGCGCAGCGAAGGCCTGCAGGCCGAGCACTGTCTGCTCGGCGGAGAGGTAGCGCCGCGGGTCCGCGCCGGCGGCGTCGACGTGGTGGTGCTGGACGTTGGCCTGCCGGACCGCAGCGGTTTCGACGTGTGCCGCGAGTTGCGCAGCTCCAGCGAGGCCTGGGTCAGCCAGGTGCCGGTGATCTTCCTGACCGCGCGCAACGACGAGATCGATCGCGTGCTGGGCCTGGAGCTGGGCGCCGACGACTACATGGCCAAGCCGTTCTCGCCGCGCGAGCTGGTGGCGCGGGTGCGCGCGCGGCTGCGTCGCAGCCAGCCGCAGGCCGCGTCCGCCACCCAGGTCGTGCACGGGGATTTCCAACTCGACGGGCAGGGCCACCGCATCCATTTCCGCGGCCGCGCGCTGGACCTGACCCGTTACGAATACGTGCTGCTGGCGGCGCTGCTGCAGCGCCCCGGCGCGATCCTCAGCCGCGCCCAGCTGATGGACCACGGCTGGGACAGCGCCGCCGAAAGCGCGGACCGGACCATCGACACCCACGTCAAGACGCTGCGCGCCAAACTGCGCGCGGCCGGCGCCGAACACGACCCGATCCGCACCCACCGCGGCCTCGGCTACGCCCTGGAGCCCTGAGTGCGGCTGGGCCTGCGCCTGTTCCTGGGCTTCTTCCTGATCGTCGGGCTGGCCGCGTTCTTCGTCTTGCGCGTGTTCGTCAACG
>SEHC01000174.1 GCA_004173415.1 Lysobacteraceae bacterium | reverse complement strand
AGCATCATGAAGATGAAGGCCTGCAGGGTGATGACCAGGATGTGGAACGCGGTCCAGACGAAGCCGGAGATGAACTGCAGCGGGGCCATCACGTAGGTCATGCCGCTGGAGAGGGCCGCGTTCCAGGTCATCAGGGCGATCAGGATGAAGATCAGCTCGCCGGCGTACATGTTGCCGAACAGTCGCAGGGTCAGCGACAGCGGGCGGACCAGCTCCTCGATCACCCGCAGCAGCAGGTTGGCCGGGGCCAGCAGGATCTTCATGACCGTGCCTTCGGCGTGGAAGGGCGCGGTGAAGGCCTCGGCGGTGAATTTGCCGATGCCCTTGTGGCTGATGCCGAACACCTGGATCAGCAGGAACACCATCAGCGACAGGCCGAGCGTGGTGTTGAGGTCGGCGGTGGGCACCACGCGAAGGTAGGCATGGGCCGGGTCATGGCCGGCAAGCTCGTTGCCCTTGCCCCAGAGCGCGGGCAGCCAGTCGACCGGCAGCATGTCCATGAAGTTCATCATGAACACCATGCAGAAGATGGTCAGCGCCAGCGGCGCGATCAGCTTGCTGCGGCCATGGAAGGTCTCGCGGACCAGGCCGTCGACGAAACCGACCACCATCTCCACCGCGGCCTGGAACTTGCCCGGCACCCCGGCGGTGGCCTTGCGCGCGGTGCGCAGGAAGAAGAACAGGAACAGCACCGCCATCAGCAGCGTGAAGAACACGCTGTCGATGTTGATGGTCATGAACTTGCCCTCTCCCACGTGCCACTGGAGGTGGTGCAAGTGGTGCTGGATGTATTCGGTGGACCCGCCACCGGAAGCCGATTCAGCGCTCACGTTCTACCCTGACACTAAAGTTCAAAAACAGTGGGTGCGCGACCAAAGCGACCGCGAGCCCTGCCAGCAACGGGAGCGGCGCCATGCGCCCAACACCCGATGCCATCGCAAATACCAGTATCACCACCAGCCACTTGAGGCCGGTTGCCAGCAGCAGCCGCAACAATGCGGAACGCGCCGGCACTACTCCCCCCCGCAATGCCAATCGCCGGCCCGCAGCGGCGGAATTCAGCACACGCGATAACCCGGTGGGATGGAGAGGGCGAGGCCGTTGCAGGCGCCCCGCCGAGCCGCGAAATTATAGCAGGCAGGTAATTTGACCGGCAACCGCCATAAGCCGCAGCGACCCGCGAGCATGACGATCAAGACCCGCAGGCGGCCCGCAGGACGCCTGGTGCAACCGATTTCAGCGGATTTGCCTATTCAGGTGGAAAAGCCGGAACTTTCCCCGGAAGGCCCGGTCAGTCCTTGCACGGTCTGCGTCCAACTTCCTCGTCGATGCTCCGCCGCAGACCGCTCCGAAGCCCCGGCCCCTGTCGTGCCGGGGCTTCTTTTTTGGCGAAGATCGAGGATCCTCACAGGCGATCGAGGCATATCGGTCAACGTTTCACGGTTTTCGGCAATCCGCCAACCTCGTGCCAAGACCCCCGAGCAAGCGGGAAAAGGCCGGCCGACCCACCTGTCTGGCTGGCGGACCTGCGCCCCTCAAAACAAAAGCCCCGGCAGGCCGGGGCTTTGCTGATACGCAACCCGCATCACTTCTTCTTCGGGATATACAGGTCGGTGATGGTGCCGTCGAACACTTCGGCCGCCATGCCGACCGATTCACTGAGGGTCGGGTGCGGATGGATCGTGTGGCCTATGTCTGCTGCTTCGGCGCCCATTTCGATGGCCAGCGAGATCTCGGTGATCAGGTCGCCGGCGTGCACGCCGACGATCGCGCCGCCGATGATGCGATGGGTTTCCTCGTCGAACACCAGCTTGGTGAAGCCTTCGCCGCGTCCGATGCCCACCGCGCGTGCCGAGGCCGCCCACGGGAACTTGCCGACGCCGACCTTCAGGCCCTTGGCCCTGGCTTCGGTTTCGGTGACCCCGACCCAGGCGATTTCCGGATCGGTGTAGGCCACTGACGGAATCACCCGGGCAACCCATTCCTTCTTCTCGCCGGCGGCCACTTCGGCGGCGAGCTTGCCTTCGTGCGTGGCCTTGTGCGCCAGCATCGGATTGCCGACGATGTCGCCGATGGCGAAGATGTGCGGCACGTTGGTGCGCATCTGCCGGTCGACCGGAATGAACCCGCGATCGGTCACGCCGACGCCGGCCTTGTCCGCGCCGATCGTGTTGCCGTTGGGCGAACGGCCGACCGCCACCAGCACGCGGTCGTAGGTGGTGGTCTGCAGTTCGGCGGGCTGGCCTTCGCTGGCGCTTTCGAAGGCCACGCTGATGCCCTTCTTCGATGCTTCCACCTTGGTTGCCCTGGTCTTGAGATGGATCGCCACGCCGTGCTTCTTCAAGCGATCGGCAAGTGGCTTGACCAGGTCCTTGTCGGCGCCGGGCATCAGCTGGTCCATGAACTCGACCACGGTCACCTGGCTGCCCAGCGCGCGGTACACCGTGGCCATTTCCAGGCCGATGATGCCGCCGCCGACGACCAGCAGCTGCTTCGGCACGTCCACCAGCTGCAGCGCGTCGGTGGAATCCATCACCCGCGGATCTTCCCACGGGAACGCGGGCAGCTTCACCGCCTGCGAACCGGCGGCGATGATGCACTGTTCGAAGCGCAGCAACTGGGTCTTGCCGTCTTCGCCGGTAATCTCCATCTCGTTGGGCGAAACGAACGCGGCCACGCCCTGCACGACTCGCACCTTGCGCTGCCTGGCCATGCCCGCCAGGCCCTTGGTGAACTGGCCGACGACCTTGTCCTGCTTGAAGCCACGCAATTTGTCGATGTCGATCTTCGGCTTGCCGAAGCTGATTCCGATCTCGTCCGAATGCGCCGCTTCCTCGATCAGCGCCGCCGCATGGAGCAAGGCCTTGGACGGAATGCAGCCGACGTTGAGGCAGACGCCGCCCAAGGCGGGATAACGCTCGATCATCACCGTGTCCAGGCCGAGGTCGGCGGCGCGGAAGGCGGCGGTGTAGCCGCCAGGTCCCGAACCCAGCACCACCAGGCGACATTCGATGTCGGCGACGCGGCCGCTGCCCTGCGCGGCCTGCGGCGCGGGCGCGGCCGGCGACGGCGCGACCGGGGGCTTGGGCGCCTCCGCTTCGGCCTTGACCGCTGCGCCTGGCGCCGCAGGGGCCGATGCCGATGCCGCGGGCGTCGCCGCGGCGGATTCGGATTCCAGGATCGCAACCACGCTGCCTTCGGACAGGGTGTCGCCCAGCTTCACCCTCAGCTCCTTGACCACGCCGGCCGCCGACGAAGGCACCTCCAGGGTGGCCTTGTCCGATTCCAGGGTGACCAGGCCCTGGTCCTTCTTCACCGTGTCGCCGACGGCGACCAGGATTTCGATGACCGGGACGTCGGTGTAATCGCCGATGTCCGGAACCTTGATCTCAACCGTCGTCATCGTCCGCTCCTCACAACAACACGCGGCGCATGTCGCCGAGCAACTGGGCCAGGTACGCGGTGAAGCGCGCGGCCGAGGCGCCATCGATGACGCGGTGGTCGTAGCTCAGCGACAACGGCAGCTGCAGGCGCGGCTGGAAGGCCTTGCCGTCCCAGACCGGCTGGATCGAGGACTTGGAAACCCCGAGGATGGCCACCTCCGGCGCGTTCACTATCGGCGTGAACGCCGTGCCGCCGATGCCGCCCAGCGAGCTGATCGAGAAGCAGCCGCCGGACATTTCCGCCGGGCCCAGCTTGCCTTCGCGCGCCTTGGCCGCGAGTTCGGACATTTCCGTGGCGAGCTCGGCCAAGCCCTTCCTGTCCACATCGCGGATCACCGGCACCACCAGCCCGTTGGGCGTGTCGGCGGCGAAGCCGATGTGGAAATACTTCTTCAGGGTGAGGTTTTCGCCGTTGGCGTCCAGCGATGCGTTGAAGTCGGGGTACTTCTTCAGGCCGGCGACCACCGCCTTCATGATGAAGACCAGCATGGTCAGCTTGATCCCCGCCTTCTCGTTCTCCTTGTTGAGGACCACGCGCAGTTCTTCAAGATCGGTGATGTCGGCATGGTCGTGCTGGGTGACGTGCGGGATCATCGCCCAGTTGCGGGCCAGGTTGGCGCCGGAAATCTTCTTGATCCGCGACAGCGGCTTGACTTCGATCTCGCCGAACCTGGCAAAGTCGACCTTCGGCCACGGCAGCAGGCTGAGGCCGCCGCCGGCCGCGGCCGCCGGGGCGGGAGCGCCTCCCGCGACGGCACCACTGGCCAGCGCGTCCTTGACGTACTTCTGCACGTCCTCCTTGCTGATCCGGCCGGCGCGCTCGCTGCCCCTGACCTGGGCCAGGTCGACGCCGAGTTCGCGCGCGAACAGGCGCACCACCGGGCTGGCATGTGGGACTTTCTGCGGCAGCACCGCCTCGGCATTGAACTGCACCGGCGGGCTGTGCGGGGGCGAGGCTTCCGGGTCGATGCCCGGTTTGCGATCCAGGGCCATTGGCGCGGACTGGGCAATCTCGCGTGCGGCGAGCCGATCGGGCTCGGCGGCGACGGCCACCGGTTCGACCTGGGCGCCGGTTTCAGTAGTGGCGACCGGCGTTTCCGCGGCGACTTGCGCGGCGGCCTTCGCGGGTGCGGGTGCCGGAGCGGCAGGCGTAGCGGCGGCCTGGGCTTCTTCGGCCTCGATCATCGCCACCACCGAGCCTTCGGACAGCGAGTCGCCCAGCTTGACCTTGAGTTCCCTGACCACGCCGGCGAAAGGCGCAGGCACTTCCAGCGTCGCCTTGTCCGACTCCAATGTCACCAGCCCCTGGTCCTTGGCCACGGTGTCGCCCACCGCGACCAGCACCTCGATGACCGGGACGTCGCTGTAGTCGCCGATATCGGGAACGCGTGCTTCCTTGAGGGCGGCCATGCAGGAACTCCAGTACTCACAGGGGGACCCCTATTGTGCCATCCACGCACGACCGGCCAAGCCTTGGGGCGCCCGCCATTGGTCGCATCGACGCGACCAGGCCCTCAGGCAGGGTCGGTGCGGCTACTTCGCCGGCTCCGCCGGCTTGATCCGCAGCAGGTCCAGAGCCTCGCCCGCGGGCAGACGATACGCCAGCGCACTGTCCAGCCGTTCCAGCGCCTCCAGCTTGCCGCAAAGCGCTTCGGCGCGTTTTTCCAGGGCCTTGGCCCGCGGTTCGATCCGCGCTTCGATCTGCTTGTCCAGGTTCTCCATCTGCTCCAGGCGGCGTGTGTCGCCGCTCAGCGCGGCCCGCACCGCGCCGCCGACGATGTCGCCGATGACCAGCGGGATCACCTCGGACACGGCCTCACCGATGCCCTTGCCCAGGTCGCTGCCGTCGAAGCGGTTGGCGGACACCGAACGGGCCAGCCTTGCATCGATCCCGTCGCGGGCCTGGTCCAGCCGGGCCCGGGTCCCGGCCGGATCGTTACTGAAACCGGCGGCGACTTCGCCCAGCGCGGTGAAGGCGATGTCGGCCGCATCGCGACCGATCTCGCGCGCCAGCGGCATGGCCTCGCGGGCGCCGTGGTCGAATTCGGCCAGCCGCTTGCGATCCTCCGCGGTCAGAGGGATCCAGCGGTCATCCACGAACAGGCGCTCGCCCCGGATCACGATCCATTTAGGGATGCCACTGTCCCGGGTCAGGATCACGCTCTGCGCGTTGATGCTGAGGTCGTAATCGCTTTCGATCCGGCAACTGACCTCCCCGGCATGGACGGTGGCGGTTGCGCAAAGCAGCAGGCAAGGCAGGACGCGACGCATGCGGGCATCTCCGGTTCGTGGTCCGCCGAGCATGCCACCGAGGCGAACGCGGGGCCACGTGCCTTATGGCAGGGATCTGCGAACTGCGCACCGGCTTCACGGGACCGGCCCTAGGATCAGCCCTTTCCTGCCGGAGAGTCCCCATGCGCTTTCTCGTCCTCTTGTTCGCACTGGCCATGCCGGTGGTGTCGTGGTTCTCGCAGCAAGGGGCCTTCGGGCCGACCAACGGCGTCATCTCGGACCGCTACCCCACCCTGGTGGTGGCTGCCGGCTATGCGTTCTCGATCTGGGGACTGATCTTCCTGTGGGACGTCGTTTTCGGCGTCTGGCAGCTGTCCCGCAAACGCCAGGCCGGCGGCGCCCTTGACCGCATCCGTTTACCCGCCGCGCTCGGCTTCGCGCTCACCACCTTGTGGATGCCGGTTTTCTCCAACCAGGTGTTCTGGCTGGCATTGTTGATCATCTGGGCCAG
>SEHC01000634.1 GCA_004173415.1 Lysobacteraceae bacterium | reverse complement strand
CCGCAGCAGGACGGATATGGCCGGGCCGTGGCCTACGCGGTGGGCGTGCACGTGCTCATGGCGCTGCTGCTGTGGTTTTCCTCGTGGTTTTCCTGGAAGCACGACACCTCCTCGGCGGCTGGCTTGCCGGTGATGGACGCTTCCCTGGAGGCTTCGTCGACCGAGATACGCGCAGCCGAGCGCGCCCTGCAACATGTTCCCGAGCCCTTGCCCGCGCCCGTCGAGGAAGTGGCCGAGGAAGACACCGTGCCGCCGCCGCAGCCGCTCCCCGAGCCGCGTCCGCAGGATTCGCCCACGCAGCAGCAACGCCTGGCGCAGGAGCGCATTCCGGTCCCCGATACCGAGGACCAGGACGAAGCCAGCCGCGAGGCGATTTCCCAGGAAAAGGCCTTGCGCGAGCAGGAAGCCAAGCGCCGCCAGGAACAGATCGACCTTACCGAGCAGAAGCGCGTGGAAGAAGCGCAGAAGCAGCAGCGCCTGGCCAGGCAGCAGGAAGAATCGGACCGGCAGAAGAAGCTCGATGAGATCCGCAGATTGCGCGCCCAGGCGGCCCGCGAAGAGCAGCTGGCAGAGCAGAAATTGCGGCAGCTGGCGGACCGGCGTGCCAGCCAGGCAGCGAGCAGCACTGCGGCAGCCAGTGCACCGGCGGGCAACAGCGGAGTCGACGCGAACCTCAGCGGCGAATATGCCGCTGCGATCCAGCGCGCGGTGCTCAGCCAATGGATCAGGCCCGAGTCCGTGCCTCGTGGGCAGCGCTGCCGCATCACCATCCGCCAGTTGCCGGGCGGCGAGGTCACCGAAGTGGTGGTCGCCCCGAGTTGCCCCTATGACGAGGCCGGGAAGCGATCGGTCGAGGCCGCGGTGCTGAGGGCGCAGCCCTTGCCATACCGGGGTTTCGAGTCGGTGTTCCAGCGCACGCTCAACTTCAATTTCGAGGCCCAGGATCGCTGATTCACGCCATTTTTCGTTCACGATTGCGAAGATGTTCAGAGTTGAGCTGCTATCCCTTCCTTTGGCTTCCCATCGCGACTACTCCATGAAGACACTGCCTCACTGGC
>SEHC01000173.1 GCA_004173415.1 Lysobacteraceae bacterium | reverse complement strand
GCGCTCGGCTGGCTGACCACGGCCGGCGGATACAACAGCACCGCGATCGGTTCGGCCGCCAGTTCCTCGGGCGAGAACAGCGTGGCCATCGGCGCGGATTCCGAAGCGGTCGCCGATGACAGCGTGGCGATCGGCCAGGGTTCCTACAACGACCGCGCGAACACCGTGTCGGTCGGCGACGTGGGCAGCGAGCGGCAGATCACCAACGTCGCCGCCGGCACCGAGGACACCGACGCGGTCAACGTGGCGCAGTTGAACGAGGTTTCCGACACGGTCGGAACCCTGGCTGACAGCGCGGTGCTGTATGACGCGGCGGACAAAGGCACGGTGACCTTCGGCGGACAGAACGGCACCGTGCTGGCCAACGTCGCGGCAGGCGAAGTCAGCGCCACCAGCACCGAGGCCGTCAATGGCAGCCAGCTGTTCGAGACCAATACGCGGGTGGGCGTGGTCGAGGGCCGGGTGGATGACCTGGACGATCGCGTCGGCGACATCGAGGGCGTAGCCGCCAACGCGGTGGCCTATGACGATGCCGAACGTGGCACGGTCACCCTGGACGGGGTCGACGGCACCACCATCAGCAACCTGGCGGCCGGTTCCATCGGCGCGGGCAGCACCGATGCGATCAATGGCGGCCAGCTGTACGGTTCGCTGGACAGCATCGCCACCGCCCTCGGCGGCGGCACCTACGTGGGCGCCACCGGCGGACTGGTCGGCACCACCTACGTGGTGCAGGGCGGCAGCTACTTCAACGTCGGCGATGCCCTGGCTGCCATCGACCAGTCGCTCAGCTCGATCGAAACGCGATTGACCACGGTCGAATCCGCGCCGCCTGCCAATGCAACCGATCCGCGCGTCGCGGTCGGCGGCAACGAGGCAGGCGGCGATGCGGCGACGATCGGTGCAGGTACCGACGCGGTCGCCATCGGCTCCAATGCCACGGCCAATGCCAATGGCGGCGTCGCGGTGGGTTCGGGCGCCTATGCCCACGGCGCCAACGACACGGCGATCGGCGCCGGCGCGCACGTGGGAGCGGACGGCAGCACCGCGGTGGGCGCCAACACCAACATCAGCGCGGCGGCCACCAACTCCGTGGCGCTGGGCGAGGGGGCCAGCGTGACCGCCGCTTCGGGCACCGCACTGGGCCAGGGCGCTTCGGTGACTGCGGAGAACGCGGTGGCCCTGGGCCAGGGTTCGGTGGCTGACCGCGCCAACACCGTGTCGGTCGGCAGCGCCGGCAACGAACGCGCCATCACCAACGTGGCCAACGGCACCGCGGCGACCGATGCGACCAACCTGGGCCAGGTGCAGGCCGGCGACGCGGCCACGCTTGCGGCCGCCAACACCTACACCAACACCACCGCTACGCAGACCCTGACCTCGGCCAATGCCTATACCGATGCGCGGTTCGCGGCCATGGACGACAACTTCGAGAACTTCCGCAGCGAAACCGACCGCCGCTTCCTCGACCAGGATCGCCGCATCGACCGCCAGGGGGCGATGAGTTCGGCGATGCTCAACATGGCCACCAGCACCGCGGGCATCCGCACCGACAACCGGGTCGGCGTGGGCATCGGCTTCCAGGGCGGAGAGAAGGCACTGTCCATCGGCTACCAGCGTGCGCTCAGCGATCGCGCGACGATCACGGTCGGCGGCGCCTTCAGCGGGGACGAGAAATCGGTGGGCGTGGGCGCCGGCTTCGGCTGGTAAGGGCAGCGGGTGGGTGCCGGGCTCCGGCATCCACCCTGGGGTAACGGCCTGCGCAAGCAGGCCACCGCAGGAAACTTGGCTGGGCCGGCCAATGGACTGGGATTAGCAAAGCAGCGCAACACCGGCCTGTACCGTAGCGATCTTTCTTAAATTTCCATGAGGACATCAACGTGATCAAGAAGAACAAACTCGGGTTGGCCGTCGCAAGCGCCGTGCTGATGGCATCGGTAGTGGCACCCTCCGCGTTCGCTGCGGGCCAGGCGCCGAGCCAGCGGCAGATGTCCGACACTTCCGCGCCGCTGGACCACGGCCCGACGCGGCTGATCATCAAGTACAAGGACGGAACCACCGCCGCCTCCAGCGTGCAGCAGAAGCTGGTCGCGGTACGCTCCGCCGCCAGCCGCGCCGGCGTCGGCCAGGCCGCGGCCACCGGTGGCAAGGTCGCCGTGCCGCTGGGTGTCTCCCACGTGCGCCGCCTTGCCCTGGGTGCCGACGCGGTCAAGCTGTCGCGCAAGCTCAGCACCACCGAAACCAACAAGCTGCTGGCCGAGATCCGCGCCGATGCGTCGGTACAGTTCGTGCAGGTGGATCGCATGATGCGCGCCATCGACGACCTGTCCGCGCCCGCCTCGATGACCGCGGCGCTGGCCTCGGCCGCCGCGCAGGCGGGCAAGGCCGCGCGCGTAGGCCCCGCCATGGTGCCCACCGACCCGCTCTATGCGACCTATCAGTGGCACTTCTTCAACCCCGCCGGCGGCGTCAATGCGCCTGCCGCCTGGGACATCTCCACCGGCGCGGGCACGGTCGTGGCCGTGCTCGATACCGGCATCCTGGCCGACCACCCGGACATGGGCAGCGGCACCCACATCCTCCCGGGCTACGACTTCATCACCGATGCGTTCGTGTCGCGGCGCGCAACCGATGACCGCGTGCCCGGCGCGGCCGACCTGGGCGACTGGAACCCGGTCGCGGGCGAGTGCGGCGCCGGTTCCCCGGTCCGCAACAGCTCCTGGCACGGCACCCACGTCGCCGGCACGATGGCCGAGCTGACCAACAACGGCGTCGGCACCGCGGGCCTGGCATTCAACGCACAGGTCCTGCCGGTGCGCGTGCTCGGCCGTTGCGGCGGCTACACCTCGGACATCGCCGACGCGATCGCCTGGGCTTCCGGTGCGCCGATCGCCGGCGTGCCCGACAACGCCAACCCGGCCGAAGTCATCAACCTGAGCCTGGGTGGTTCCGGCGCCTGCGAAGCCTATGAGCAGGCCGCCATCGACCTGGCCGTGGCCAACGGCACCACTGTGGTCATCGCCGCCGGCAACTCCAACGGCGACGCCACCAACTTCTCGCCCGGCAACTGCAACAACGTGGTCAACGTCGGCGCCACCCGCATCACCGGCGGACGCGCCAGCTACTCGAACTACGGCACCCTGGTCGATATCTCCGGCCCCGGCGGCGGCGGAAGCCAGGATGCAGGCAACGACGGCTGGGATGGCTTCGTGGTGCAGGCGGTCGGTGGCAGCACCACCAGCCCCAACGGCACCTACAACTACGGCGGCAAGGCTGGTACCTCGATGGCCGCGCCGCACGTGGCGGCCGTGGTCGCGCTGGTCCAGAGCGCGCTCATCGCCGATGGCAAGCCGGCGCTCGCGCCGGCGGCGATGGAAGCGCTGTTGAAGCAGACCGCGCGTACGTTCCCGGTGGCCATTCCATCCAGCACGCCGATGGGCGCGGGCATCGTCGACGCCAAGGCCGCGCTGGACAAGGCCCTGGAAGAACCGTGCGATCCGGCCACCGAAGTGTGCGGCCCGGTAGCCACGCCGTTGATCAACAAGACCAACGTCACCGGCCTCAGCGGGGCGGCGGGCAGCGAGAAGCTGTACAGCTTCGATGCCGCCGCCGGCAGCGTGCTCAGCATCCTGACCCTTGGCGGCAGCGGCAACGTATCGCTGTACGTGAGCTTCGACGAGGAGCCCAGCGCCGCCAGCCACGACTTCAAGTCGGCGCGCCCGGGCAACAGCGAAACCGTGCGCATCACCGCGCCGCAGGCAGGCACCTACTACATCAAGGTAGTGGGCGAGTCGGCGTACAGCGGCGTGACCCTGGTCGCCCGTCAGTAACACCGCCCCGCAAGGCGATTGTGAACAGGACCCCGGCTTCGGCCGGGGTCTTTCTTTCTGGAGCCGGCAGGGTCTGCGCCCACCGGCAGTCCCGGCTTGAACGCTGATAGAGTGTGCCCCTGTTCCCTGCGGAGTACTGCGTGAACGCAGCGCTTTCCCCCGACATGCAGCAGGCGCATCCCGGCGACGCCGAGGAACGGATCGTCGCGGCCCTGCTCGACAAGGGCCGGTTGAAGGAAGCCGACCTGGTGCGCGCCAGGCGCCTGCAGGAAGAAGCTGGCGGCAGCCTGTTGTCGCTGCTCGCCCGGCTGGGCCTGGTGTCCGAACGCGACCATGCCGAAACCTGCGCCGAAGTGCTGGGCCTGCAGTTGCTCGGCCTGAAGCAGTTGCCGGAGATGCCGCCGGAACTGCTGCCCGAGGCGCAACCGCTGTCGACGCGTTTCCTGCGCCAGTTCCATGTCTGCCTGCTGGGCGAGAGCGGTGGCTTGCTGGACCTGTGGATGGCCGACCCGCAGGACCGCTATGCGCTCGAAGCCGTGCAACTGGCGACCGGCCTCCCGGTGCGGCCATGGGTGGGGCTGCGGTCGGAAATCGACGACCTGATCGAGCGCTGGCACGGCCAGGGCCGCAGCGCGATGGGTACGATCGTCGAGGATGCCGATGGCGAGAGCAACGGCAACCCGGACGACGTCGAGCATCTGCGCGACCTGGCATCGGAGGCGCCGGTTATCCGCCTGGTCAACCTGCTGATCCAGCGCGCGGTCGAACTGCGCGCCTCGGACATCCACATCGAGCCGTTCGAGAACCGGCTGAAGGTGCGTTACCGCGTCGATGGCGTGCTCGAGGAAGGCGAGAGCCCGCCGGCCAACCTGACCGCCGCGGTGATCAGCCGGGTCAAGATCATGGCCAAGCTCAACATCGCCGAGCGGCGCCTGCCCCAGGACGGGCGGATCATGCTGCGCGTGCAGGGCAAGGAGCTGGACCTGCGCGTGAGCACCATGCCCACCGCCCACGGCGAATCGGTGGTCATGCGCCTGCTGGACCGCGAAACGGTGGTGTTCGACTTCCACAAGCTCGGTTTCACCGATAACTTCCTGCCGCAGTTCCAGAAGGTGCTGGAACAGCCGCACGGGATCCTGCTGGTCACCGGGCCGACCGGTTCGGGCAAGACCACCACGCTGTACACCGCGTTGAGCAAGCTCAATACCTCCGACGTCAAGATCATCACCGTCGAGGACCCGGTCGAATACCAGATCGAGGGCATCAACCAGATCCAGGCCAAGCCGCAGATCGGGCTGGACTTCGCCCAGGCCCTGCGCAGCATCGTGCGCCAGGACCC
>SEHC01000172.1 GCA_004173415.1 Lysobacteraceae bacterium | reverse complement strand
CGGCGCACCGAAAAACTTCCGCCGTCGCGGGTCCGGTCGACGTCGTAGACGATCGGATGGTCCACGTCGCCGGCGCGCAGGAAATAGGCATGCAGCGAATGGGCCATGCGTCCGCCCTTAACGTCGACGGTGGCCTGGGCGGCGGACAGCGCCTGGCCCAGCACCTGGCCGCCAAATACGTACTTGGTGCCGATGTCACGGCTCTGCCCGCGGAACAGGTCCTCCTCCAGCCGCTCCAGCGAGAGCAGCTCGATCAGTTCGGAAACAACGGGTTCGGGCGAGGGAGGCAAGTGGCGGCGCCGGTCGATGCGGGAGCGGCGATTATAGCGGCCCAGCCCGTGCCCACCGTGGCCCCGGTGGCGGCCTCGGCATTCCCGGCGAGGCCTTGGCACCCAGCCGGTCCCGGCGACAAAGCCGCGCCAAGAATTGCTTCTACGGGGTCGCAGCCGTGGTCGACAAACGCCGCAGGGCGATGTCCTGCAGAACCCGCGGCCAGGGAAACAGCGGGCCGGGATCGAGCTTGCGCTGGACCAGGGTCGTCGCATCGTCTTCGGCTGGAACCTGAGTGGTGTCGAGTTGCTCGTGGCCCTCGATGTAGCGCAGCGAGGGCAATTGGACCTGAAGCCATTGCAGCAGCGCGACCAGGGTGCCGATCTGCGCGTCGGCGTAGGGCTCGCTCATCTGCTGGCCGGCCGCGGCCAGCCAGTTCGGATAGCGGCCGGCGTTGACCAGCTCGATGCCGATGGCGCGGCCGTTGTAGCCGCGCACGTGGTGGGCGACGCGCTCCAGCCCCACGTACTGGTGCAGGCTGCCGTCCCGGTCGATGTAGTAATGGCCGCTGTTGCCGGTTCCCGAGGGATAAAGCACTTTTTCGCCGAACTCGCGCGCCGAGGCGAGATCGGGCAGTTCGGTGCAGTGGATCACCACCAGGTCGGGCGGCATGGCCGAATCCTAGCATCGGCCCGTTCCGGTCCCTGCCTGCGGGGTCAAGTAAACTGGCCTCCCTTGTGGACCTGCTCCGCAGCCGGAACACCGACATGCCCCTCAATCCCGATTCCGAACTGGCCAGGCTGATGGCGACCCTGCCGCAGGTGGGCAAGGTGCGGTGGATCGGCCTGCGCCCGGCCCGCGACGTGGCGATGACGCCGGTCGGGATCGCCGAGGCGCGGACCGCCGGGGGCCTGGCCGGCGATCGCTACAACAGCGGCAGTGGCAAGCGCGGCGTCACCCTGATCCAGGCCGAGCATCTTCCGGTGATCGCGACCCTGTCGGGCCACCCGGTGGAACCGGCGCTGCTCCGCCGCAACGTGGTGGTCTCCGGGATTCCGCTGATTGCCTTGAAGGGCCGCAGCTTCCGCATCGGCGAGGTGGTCCTGGAAGGCACCGACGCCTGCGATCCGTGCTCGCGCATGGAGACGGCGCTGGGGGCGGGCGGCTACAACGCGATGCGTGGCATGGGCGGGTTGTGCGCGCGCATCGTGACCGGCGGCAGCTTCCGCCTTGGCGACGAGGTGGTCGCGCTGTGAGCAAGGGCCACTGCCTGCTTTCGCATGGATTCGAGAGCGGCCCGGATGCGACCAAGGTCACCGCCCTGGCCGACGCCGCCGAACGCCTGGGCTGGACCCATGAGCGGCCGGACTTCACCGGTTTCGACGGCCGCCGCGAATACAGCGAACTCGGCGACGTCCAGGCCCGCCAGGCGCACCTGCTGGAACTGGCCCGCGACGCGGCCGCGCGTGGGCCGCTGGTGCTTGCGGGCTCCAGCCTCGGCGCCTACATCTCGGCGCGGGTATCGCTGGAAGTGCCGGTGGCCGCGCTGTTCCTGATGGCGCCGCCGACCCTGATGGGGCCGCTGGACGGGCTGGATGCCGCGGCCGTGCCGACCTCGATCATCCACGGTTGGGACGATGAGCTGATTCCCGCGCAGGCGGTTGTGGACTGGGCCCGGAAGCGCCGTTCGCGCCTGCTGCTTGTGGACGATTCGCATCGCCTGGCCGCGCATGTGCAGGCCTCCGCGGATGCGTTCGCACGGCTGCTGCAATCTATCTGACCGATGAACCACTTCGCCCGGCCCGCGCCGGGCTGATGCACCTACCCCCCGAGGCGTCTCCTTTGAAATTCTTCGTTTCCTGCGGCAAAGGCCTGGAATACCTGCTGGTCGACGAGCTGCTTGCGCTCGGCGTGGAAAAAGCCACCGCCACCGTGTCCGGCGCCAATGCCGAGGGCGAACTGCTCGATGCCCAGCGGGCGGTGCTGTGGTCGCGGCTGGCCAGCCGCGTGTTGTGGCCGATCGCCGAATTCGACTGCCCCGACGAACTGGCCCTGTACGACGGCGTGGCCGCGATCCCGTGGCAGCGGCACCTTCGTTCGGAACACACCCTGTCGGTGGATGCGCACGTGTCCGGCGATGCCATCACCCATGCCAGGTATGCGGCGCAGCGGGTCAAGGACGCGGTGGTCGATACGCTGCGTGCGCAGGGCCAGGAGCGGCCCTCGGTCGATGTCGACCATCCCGACGTGCGCATCAACCTTTCCCTGCGCAAGGGCAGGGCGACGATCTCCATCGACCTGGGCGGCGGGCCGATGCATCGCCGCGGCTGGCGCAACGTGCAGAACGACGCGCCGTTGAAGGAAAACCTGGCCGCGGCCGTGCTGGTGCGCGGTGGATGGCCCAAGGCCTACCACGACGGCGGCGCGCTGCTGGACCCGATGTGCGGCAGCGGCACGCTGCTGATCGAAGGCGCGCTGATGGCGGCCGACGTGGCCCCGGGCCTGCAGCGGCACGGGCGCAACCCGCCCAGCCGCTGGCTGGGCTTCGATGCCGCGGGCTGGGAGCAACTGCTCGAGGCGGCCAGGCAACGCGAAACCAGCGGGCGCGCCGCGCTGAAGCAGGCGATGTTCGGCAGCGACCAGGACCCGCACGCGATCCGCGCCGCGCGCGAGAATGCGGAAGTAGCCGGCGTGGCCGACGCGATCTGGTTCGGCGTTCGCGAGGTCGGCGACCTGCAGGCGCCGCCGTTCGAACGCGGCACCGTGGTCTGCAACCCGCCCTACGACGAGCGCCTGGCCGCCGACAGCGCGCTGTACCGCAGGCTCGGCGATGCGCTGCGCCGGACCGTGCCGCAATGGCGCGCCAGTCTGCTGTGCGGCAACCCGGAACTGGCCTACGCCACCGGCCTGCGCGCCAGCAGGAAGTACCAGTTGTTCAACGGCGCGATCGAGTGCGCGCTGATCGTCTGTGACCCGGTCGGTCCGCCCAGGCAGGAGGTCGCGGCGCCGAAGGAGCTGTCCGAAGGCGCGCTGATGGTCGCCAACCGCCTGCGCAAAAACCTGCGCAAGCTGAAGGCCTGGCGGGCACGCGAGGGCATCACTTGCTACCGCACCTACGACGCCGACCTGCCCGAGTACGCCGCGGCGATCGACGTGTATCAGGAGGAGGGCGGGCAATCGCGCACTTTCCTGCATGTGCAGGAATACGCCGCGCCGGAGGAAATCCCCGAGGCCGACGTACGCCGTCGCCGCAACGAACTGCTGGCCGCCGCGCGCGAAGTGTTCGACGTGCCGGCCGCGCAGGTGGCGATGAAATCGCGCGAACGCGGCAAGGGCGGCAGCAAGTACGCCGACCTGAAGGGCCGCCTCGACCAGCCCGGCGAACTGCTGACGGTGCGCGAAAGCGGCGCCCTGCTGCAGGTCAACCTGTTCGACTACCTGGACACCGGCCTGTTCCTGGACCACCGGCCACTGCGCCGGCACATGGGCCAGGAGGCGCGAGGCAAGCGCTTCCTCAACCTGTTCTGCTACACCGGCGTGGCCTCGGTGCAGGCCGCGGTTGCCGGCGCCGATTCCACCACCAGCGTGGACCTGTCGGGCACCTACCTGGAATGGTGCGCCGGCAACCTTGCGCTGAACGGATTTGCCGGCGCCCAGCATCGCCTGGTGCAGGCCGATGCGCTGCGCTGGCTGGAGGCCGAGCGCAACCGCTACGACGTGATCTTCTGCGACCCGCCCACCTTCTCCAATTCATCCCGCGCCGATGATTTCGACATCCAGCGCGAGCACGTGCGCCTGTTGCAGGCCTGCGTCGACCGGCTGACCACCGAGGGCGTGCTGTACTTCTCCAACAACTTCCGCCGCTTCAAGCTGGACGCCGAGGCGATCGCCGGCTTCGCCCGCTGCGAGGAGATCACCGCGCAGACCATCCCGCCGGACTTCGAGCGCAACGCCCGCATCCACCGTTGCTGGCGGCTTGCACGGCTGTAGGACGACCGCAAACCGCCGCGCAGGCGCGGCGAGTTCCCGCCCGGATCAGGCCGGGGGCAGCGGATCGGCGGCGGCGTCCCCCGCGGCTTGCCGGGACACCACGCTGGTCGCGGTCAGGTCGGCGGTGACGTTGCCGACGGTGGCGAAGACATCCGGGATGGTGTCCAGGGCCAGCAGCAACCCCAAAGGCGCGGTCGGCAGTCCCATCGCCTGGGTGACCGGCAGGTTGGTCGCCATGTAGCTGACCTGGCCGGGCAGGCCGACCGAGCCGAAGCTGATGATCACCGCCAGCGCCGCGCCGGTGGCCAGTTGCGCCGCGCTCAGGTCGATGCCGTAGGCCCAGGCGATGAAGGCCGCCGCGCTGACGTACTGGACCGGGCTGGTGATCCGGAACAGGGCCACTGCCATCGGCAGCACCAGGGCGGTGACCTGTGGCGAATGGCCGAGCCGGCGTTGCGAGATTTCCAGCATCGCCGGCAGCGAGGCCAGCGAAGACTGGGTGCTGGCGGCGACGGCCTGGGCCGGGAACAGCGCCACGGCGAACTTGCGCAGCGATTCGCCGCCCCACAGCACCGCCACCGGCAGCATCAACAGAGCGACCGACAGGTACAACACGCACTGCAGCACGATGTAGATGGCCAGCGCGCTGACCACGCTCAGGCCGGCCTGGGCGCAGACCGTGAGCACCAGGGCGAATACGCCCAGCGGCGCGATCCACAGCACCCATTCGACGATGACGATCATCGCGTCGGCCACGGCCTGGAAGAAGCCGAGCACCGGCGCGCGCCGATCCGCCGGCAGGCGGGTCAGGGCGAAGCCGAAGGACAGGGCGAACACGATCAGCGGCAGCATCGCGCTCTGCGCCGCGGCGGCGACCGCGTTGCTGGGAATGATCGCGGTGATGGCCTGGCTCCAGCCGGCGGCGGC
>SEHC01000171.1 GCA_004173415.1 Lysobacteraceae bacterium | reverse complement strand
GCAATGCGGGCTCAGGGTTCGACCTGTGCCTGCCGCGGCAGGTTGGCCAGGCGGATGAAACCGTCCACTTCCACCTGTTCGGCGCGCGCTTCCGGGCGCAGGCCGGCGGCTTCGATCTGCCCGGCATCGCAGACCCCGGACAGGGCGTTGCGCAAGGTCTTGCGGCGCTGGCCGAATGCGGCGCGCACCACTTCGGTGAACCGTGCCGCATCGTGGACGCCGATGGCGCCTGGCGCATGCGGGACCATGCGCACGACCGCCGAATCGACCTTCGGCGGCGGCCGGAACGCCGCCGGCGGCACGTCGAAGAGAGGGGTGACCGTGCAGTAGGCCTGCAGCATCACGCTGAGGCGGCCGTAGACCTTGCTGCCCGGTCCGGCGGCCATGCGGTCGACGACCTCCTTCTGCAGCATGAAGTGCATGTCGCGGACCACCGCCGCGTGTTCAAGGGCATGGAACAGGATCGGCGAGGACAGGTTGTAGGGCAGGTTGCCGACCAGGCGCAGCTGGCCTTCGCCGGCCATGCGGGTGAAGTCGACCTGCAAGACGTCCTTGTGGACCACGGTGAGCTGGCCGACCCCATGCGCGGCCTGCGACAGGGGCACCACCAGGTCGCGGTCGAACTCGATCGCGGTGAGTTCGCCATGCCGGCGCAGCAGGGGCAGGGTGATGGCGCCCTGGCCGGGGCCGATTTCCACCAGCCGGTCGCCCGGGCGCGGATCCACCGCGAGCACGATCATGTCGATGATGCCGCGGTCGGTGAGGAAGTGCTGGCCCAGCGATTTCTTGGGCGGTGCCTTGAAGTTCATCGCGCGAGTTTACGTTGCGCGGCCAGCCGCGCGCAGGTTTCCACCGCGGCCAGCAGGCTGGAGGGATCGGCGATGCCCTTGCCGGCCAGCTCCAGCGCGGTGCCGTGGTCGACCGCCACCCGCGGGTAGGGCAGGCCCAAGGTCAGGTTGACCGCGCGTTCGAAGCCGCTGTACTTGAGCACCGGCAAGCCCTGGTCGTGATACATCGCCAGGACCGCGTCGAACCTTGCCAGTTTGGCCGGCAGGAACGCGGTGTCGGCGGGCAGCGGGCCGACCAGGCGCATGCCGTCCGCGCGCAGCCGCTCGAGCACCGGCTCGATCACCTCGATCTCCTCGCGGCCCAGGTGCCCGGCTTCACCGGCGTGGGGGTTCAAGCCCAGTACGGCGATCAGCGGATCGGCGATGCCGAAATCCTCGCGCAGCGCTCGGTGGGTGATGCGGATCGAACCGGCCAGGCCTTCGCCGGTGATCGCATCGGCCACCGCGCGCAAGGGCAGGTGGGTGGTGGCCAGGGCCACGCGGACGATGTCGTTGGCCAGCATCATCACCACCTCGCAGCCGGCGCGTACGGCCAGCAGTTCGGTGGTGCCGGTGTAGGCGATGCCGCCGGCGTTGATCGCGGCCTTGTGCACCGGGCCGGTGACCAGGCCGTCGAACTCGCCGCGCAGGCAGGCATCGGAGGCCTGCTGCAGCGCCTGGATCACCGCGCGCGCATTGCGGGGCTCGGTGTGGCCGAAGCGGCTGGCGACTTCGTTGGGTACCGGATGCAGGCGCAGGTCGCCGGGACGCTCGGCCGGCGCGCCCTCGTCCAGCAGGCGAAGCGGCAAGGCCAGCGCCGAGGCGGCGGCGTGCAGGGTGTCAGGGTCGGCGAAGGCCAGCAGCAGGCAATCGGTACGGGGCCGCTGGGCCAGCCGCACGCATAGTTCCGGACCTATGCCGGCCGGCTCGCCCGCAACCAGCGCGAGCCGGGGAAGCACTCAGCCGCCGTCGCCGGAGGCCGCTTTGTCGCCATTGCGGACGTTGACGTAGGCTTCGCCGCGCAGTTCCTGGAGGTAGCGGTTGTACTCCTCCTCCAGCTTGCGGCGACCGATGGTCTCGCGCACCTGGCCGCGCTGGGTGGCGCTGGTGACGTCGCTCTGGCGCTGGGCCACGCGTTGCACGATGTGCCAGCCGGCCTCGGTGCGGAACGGCTGCGACACGCTGCCGTCCTGCAATCCGGTGACCGCGGTGCCGAACGCCGGACCGAAGGCGGCGCCCTCGAACCAGCCCAGGTCGCCACCCTGGCTCTTGCTGTTGGCGTCTTCCGAGGATTCCTTGGCCACTTCGACGAAATCGGCGCCGCCGGCGATCCGTGCACGCAAGGTGTCGATCTTGGCCCTGGCCGTTGCGGCATCCTGCACGGGGGTGACCCGGACCAGGATGTGGCGCGCGTTGTACTCGGTCACGGTCCGGGCCGCAGCCTGGCTGCCGTCGCGGACTTCGACCAGCTTCAGCAACTGGAAGCCGCTGGGGCCGCGCAGCGGACCCACGACCTGGCCGGGGCTCATCGACTTGAGGATCTCGGCGAACGCGGTGGGAATCTCGTCGCTACTGCGCCAGCCCAGGTCGCCGCCTTCCAGCGCGTTGGGGCTGTCGGAATAGCGCACCGCGGCGGCGGCGAAGTCGATCTCGTTGGAATCGACCAGGCTCTTGACCCCTTCGACCTTCTTCTGGCCGGTGGCGATCTGCTCGGCGGTGGCGCCTTCCGGCAGGCCGACCAGGATGTGCGCCAGGTGATATTGGGTGCCCGACGCCTGCGCGGCGATGGCCGCGTCGATCTCGGCTTCGCTGATCTGCACGCGGCTCTGGCCGAAGCTCTGACGCATGCGCTGGATGGTGATCTCGTCGCGGATCGAGTTGCGGAAATCGGTGAACGAAATGCCTTCGGAGGCCAGCCGCTGGCGCAGGGCGTCGACGCTGACGCCGTTCTGCTGGGCCACGCTGTTGACCGCGTTGTTCAGTTCTTCCTCGCCGACCCGGATGCCGGTCTCGGCAGCGCGCGCGACCTGCAGCTTGACCAGCACCAGGCGCTCGAGCACCTGGCGTTCAAGCACGGCCTGCGGCGGCAACTGGCCCGGCTGGTTGGCGTACTGGGAGGTCACGTTCCTGACCGCGCGATCCAGTTCGCTCTGCAGGATCACGTCCTCGTTGACCACCGCGGCGATGCGGTCGAGTGGTTGCAGGGTCTGCGCCGCGACGGGCGTGGTCATCGTCAGCGCGGCGATAAGGCCGGCAAGCATCAGTCGGAGGTTCATAGGCTTCATGGGGTTGGATCCGGTCCGGAATCGTTGTCGTCGGGGTCCGGCGTGGTGTTGCTGGGCGGGACCAGATACAGGTCGTCGCGATAGTAGCCGAGGATAGCACGGCGCAGGGTGCGCTCGGTGTCCTGGCCGGCCGAGCCCAGGCCCTTCAGCACGAACTCCACCTGCAGCGCGTTGTTCATGTCGCCGTCGCGGTTGCGCACGTAGCGGCGGGCCAGCACCCGCACCGCCAGGCAGCAGCTGTCCCACTGCACGCCGGCGATGGCTTCGAGCAGTTTCGGCTCCACCACCGGGTTGCTGTTGGGGTTCTCGTACATCGAATAGTAATAGCGGCCGACCACGCTCCAGCTGGGGGTGACCGGGTACAGGAAGGAGAAGTCCACCTGTTCCAGCAGGCTGCGGCGATAGCGGTAGCCCAGGTTGATCACCCCGTCGTCGCCGACCAGGTACCGGGTACGCAGGCTGGCCAGGTCCTCGCGCCGGAATTTCGGATCCCATTGGTACGACGCGCCGACGGTCCAGCGATCGTTGATCGAATAGTTGGCGTCGGCGACCCAGGCGGACTTGCCGCTTTCCACCGGGATCTCGCCCGGCACGGTGACCCGCGACTCGTCGAAGTAGAAGATCTGGCCGAGGCTGGCGGCCAGTTTCTCGTGGCCGTCGGACTGGCGGATCAGCCGGCTGGTCATGGCCACGGTCAGCTGGTTGGCGTCGGTCTGCCGGTCCGGCCCCGAATAGCGGTTGTCGCGGAACAGCTGGCCCCAGCTGAAGGTGAACGGCCGGGTGTCGAACAGCGGCAAGCCGCTCTGGTCGCGATACGGCACGTTGAGATAGAACAGCCGTGGCTCCAGCGTCTGCAGGAAGCGGTTGCCCTTGATTTCGGTGTCGCGGTCGAAGAACAGGCCCGCATCGAGCGAGGCGATCGGCAGGCTGCGCGAGGGGCTGTCGTCGGTGACCGCCGGATTGCTGGCGGCGAAGCCGTCCTCCAGCCGGTAGCCGGTATAGCGCCAGGCAAGGGTCGGGGTGATGTACCAGGACGCGCCCTGCAGCGGCATCGAAACGTAAGGCTTGAAGTCGATGCGGCTGCCGTCGGCGAAAGCCCGTCGTGGCGCGTCGTCGTGCTGGAAGCGGACGGCCTCGGCCTGCACGCCGGCGCGGAACCAGCGAGCCAGCGGCTGTTCCCAGTTGAAATAGAGGCGGGGCAGGCGGTTGTAGGGCAGCACCGATTCGTCAAGGTTGTAGTCGGCCAGCTGCCAGGAGTCGGCCATGATCCCGGCGTCCCAGTGCCGGCCGCGGCCGAACAGTCCCAGGGTGCTGGTGATCGAACTGGAAGAGCCGCCGTACAACGAATTGCTGAAGTCCTCGACGTAGCGCGTATCGCTGATCCAGGACAGGTTGGCGCGCGCCTGCCAGTTCCGGTTGAAGTTGTGGAAGGCGCCGAAACGAGCCATCCCGCGGGTGGCGCCCGGATCGATGCTGGCGCCGGGGTTCTCGTCGGCATGCTCCTGCATCAGATCGTCGCTGGGCATCCAGTTGCCATCGAACACGCCGCGGCCACCTTCGTACAGGTAGCGGAACTGCCCGGCCAGGGACAGGCCGCGGTTGCTCATGTAGCGCGGGGTCAGGGTGGCGTCGTAGTTCGGGGCCAGGTTGAGGTAGATCGGCTGGCGGTAGTCGAAGCCGTTGCGCCCGGAATTGCTGATCGTCGGGAACAGCACGCCGGTGTGGCGGCGATCGTCGATCGGGAACTTGATGTACGGCGCGTACAGCACGGGCACCTTGCCGATGCGGATCGTAGCCCCGCGGGCCACGCCCCAGCCTTCGTCGCTGTCCACGTCGATGGTACTGCACGTCCTCGATGACGTGGCTGTCGGTGTCCTGGTTGCCATGCGCGCGGGCCGCGATGACCCGCATGGAGCTGTCCTGGTAGCGCACGTTGCCGTCGGCGACGTAGGTGCCCTCTTCCTGCTGGAAGGACAGGTTGTCGGCGTTGAGGTACTGGTCGCCCCGGCGCAGGATCACGTTGCCCTGGTACTCGGCATTGACGTCGGTGCCGGTCAGCAGGTCGCCCTCGATGGCGGTCGCTTGGGCGGCCCGTTCCGCGCGCACCTTGGCGCTTTCCCCGGGCTTGGCTTCGGTAGCCGGGTCGAACGACGGGATCGCGTCGTGGACGGGGCACAGGCCCCAGTTGATCGGCTTGTCGTCGGCAAGGGCCGGCAGGCTCAAGGCGATGGCGAAGGGCAGCGGGAGCAGGCGAAGGACTGGGCGCACGCGGTGCACGACTCCGTATGGATTGAGGTCACAAGCGGCTGCTAGCTTGCCGCATAGCCTGCATGCGGGCAATGAAGAACGGGGACGGGCAGGGGCCAGGGTTCATCCGGGCGCCCGGGCTGCGGTCCGCGGGGCCGGCTCAGCGAAGCTCGGCCACGTGGGCCACGCTGCAGTCGCGCAAGGCCTCCAGGTCGTAGCCGCCCTCCAGCATCGACACCACCCGCCCTGCCGCGTGGCGCCGGGCGATGGCGCGCAGCTCGCGGGTCAACCAGGCGAAATCCTCGGTTTCCAGCATCAGGTCGGCCAGCGGGTCGCGCATGTGCGCGTCGAAGCCGGCCGAGACCAGCAGCAGTTGCGGGCGGAAATCGTCCAGCGCAGGCAGCATCAGGTCGGCCCAGACGTTGCGGAAGCGGAAGCCGCCCGATCCCGGCGGCAGTAGCGCGTTGAACAGGTTGCCCCGCCCGCGCTCGTGCGGGGTTCCGGTGTAGGGGTACAGGCCCGACTCATGGGTGCTGAAGTACGCGACCCTCGGTTCGTTCTGGAAGATGGCCTGGGTGCCATTGCCATGGTGCACGTCGAAATCCACGATCGCCACGCGTTCCAGGCCATGCCGATCGCAGGCATGCGCGGCGGCGACGGCGATGTTGTTGATCAGGCAGAAGCCCATGGCGCTGTCGGCGGTGGCGTGGTGGCCCGGCGGGCGCACCGCGCAGAAGGCGGTGGTCCGGCCAGCCTCGGCCAGCATCACCGCGTCCACCGCCGCCAACCCCGCGCCGGCGGCGCGCAATGCGGCCGAGCGCGAGGCCGGGCACATCACCGTATCCGGATCGAGCATGCGGTAGCCGTCGAAGTCGTATTCCATCACCTCGTCCAGCAGGGATGCCGAATGCACGCGGCGCAGGTCCCCCAGCTTGGCCATCGGCGCTTCGCGCCAATCCAGGTCGCCATGCGCTTCGCGCAGCCCGTCCAGCACTGCCTGCAGCCGCTCCGGGCGCTCCGGATGCTCGGGCGGGCCAGCACCCGGGCCAGCACGAACAGCAGGTCGGAAAGCCGGTTGAGGTAGCGGATCGCTTCCGGGCGCACCGTTTCCAGCCTGGCCAGGGCGACGGTCTCGCGCTCGGCCCGGCGCACGACGGTGCGGGCCACGTGGCAGCGCGCCGCCGCTTCGCCGCCGGCCGGGAGGATGAAATCCTTCAGCGCGGGCAAGGTTTCGTTGTAGTGGTCGAGCTGGCGCTCGAGCGCGTCTACGTCCTCCCCGGCGATGGCCGCATGGCCGGGAATGCACAGCTCGCCGCCCAGGTCGAACAACTGGTGCTGCACCGTGGTCAGCAGGTGGCGGACGTCCTCGGGCAGGGTCGCGGCCAGGACCACGCCGATGCAGGAGTTGGCCTCGTCGACCGTGCCATAGGCGTTGACCCGCGCCGAATCCTTGCCGACGCGGCTGCCGTCACCGAGCCCGGTGCTGCCGTCGTCGCCGGTCCGGGTGTAGATCCTGGAAAGACGATTGCCCATCGGCGCCCGGTGCGCGCTTCAGCGCGGCAGCTTGGCCTGCGGACGCGAATGCAGGCGCATGGCCTGGACCACGCCGGCGTGGACGATGACGGCCAGGCCCACGTAGATCGCGGTGGTGCGCAGGTAGGGCACGAACCAGTCGGAATAATTCTTCCACCAGCCGGCCATGCTGGGCTCGGTGACGCTGTCGCTGAGCCAGTAGAAGCTGCCCTGGCTGAGCAGGTGGCAGACCACGACCGAGCCGACCAGGCTGGTGGCCAGCACGGCCAGGGCCTTGCCGTCGGCCTGGCGGTAATGGCGCCGGACCAGCATGCCGCCGGCCCACAGCGAGAGATACGCCGGGACCAGGAACCAATAGGCCGCCGACATGCAGTAATGCGCGAAGAAATCCAGGCCCTGGCTGCGGATCACCACGAAGTCCACCGCCACGGCCAGCGCCATGAACACCGGGAACGCCCAGCGGCTCGAGCCGCGCAGGTAGAAGCCAGCGAGGAAGAACGCAGCCCATGAGGCATCGGGTACCGGTCCGAAATGGGTCACCGAGGAAGGCAGGTTCAGCCGGGTCGCGACCAGCAGGACGGCGAGCAGGGTGAAGAGGACGGCGCGCTGGGGATTGCTGTTCATGGAGGGCCTTTCCGGGAAGCTGTCGGTGCATTCTAACGGAGTGCCCGTCGCAGCGGGCTTATCATGCCGGCATGACTGCACATCATGATGTCCTCATTGTCGGCGGCGGCCTGGTCGGTGCAAGCCTGGCCATCGCCCTGGATCGCCTTGGCCTGCAGGTCGGGCTGGTGGAAGCCACCCCGGCCGGGGTCATGCCCGCGGTCTTCGACCAGCGCAACCTCAGCTTCGCCGGCGCGACCGTCAATGCGTTGACCGCGCTGGGCGTGATGTCGCGGCTGCGCGCGCCGGTCGCGCCGATCCGCCGCATCCATGTCAGCCGGAAGGGAGACTTCGGGGCGGTCCGGTTGCAGGCTTCCGACTACGGCCGCGACGCCTTCGGCCAGGTCGTGGTCGCCCGCGACTTCGGCGAGGCGCTGGAGTC
>SEHC01000170.1 GCA_004173415.1 Lysobacteraceae bacterium | reverse complement strand
CCGCGCGCGTTGACCTGCTGCATCAGGTCGAAGCGCTTCATCGGCGTGTCCAGCGCGCCGCGCAGCCAGATCGCACTGGCGTTGTTGACCAGGATGTCGATGCCGCCGAACAGGTCGACGGTGGCGGCGACCGCCGCGTGCACCTGATCCTCCTCGCGGATGTCGCATTTCAGCGCCAGGCCCTGGCCGCCGGCCGCGTTGACCGCCTCGGCGGCGCTGTGGATGGTGCCGGGCAGCTTGGGATTGGGCACCGCCGACTTGGCCGCGATCGCGACGTTGGCGCCGTCGCGCGCCGCGCGCAGGGCAATGGCCAGGCCGATGCCGCGCGAGGCGCCGGTGATGAACAGGGTCTTGCCGGCAAGTGAGTTCATGGCGATCGAAGGGTCCGTGGCGTGGGGAGTAAAGGGAGGATCCGGCACGGGCTCAGGGCTTGGGGCCCTGGCCCTCGTTGTCTTCCCACTTGAGGATCCGGCGGGTGACCACGCGATACACCGGCTTGCCGGTGCGGAACCACAGGTCGCGCACCCACGAAGTGCGCTTGAGCAGGCGCCACTCCACCGGGGTCAGGCGCTCGCGGCAGTACATGCGCTTGTGCTTGAGCAGGTGGCGCAGGTCCTCGCGCGCCAGCAGGCGCATCCAGCGCGAACGCGGGTTGCCGCGCACCGCCAGCTGGAAGTCGATCAGGGCCGGGCTGCCGTCGGCGCGGACCAGCCAGTTGGCTTCCTTGGCCAGGTCGTTGTGGGCGATGCCGCGCCGGTGCACCTGCTGCAGCAGGCGCCGGGCCGCGCGGAAATAGGCCAGGTCGTCGCGTGGCGGGTTCTGGTACATGGCCACGCCGTCCATGAAGCTGCGGTCCAGCCAGGTGCCGTCCCAGCCCAGCAACTGCGGCGTCTGCGCCTGCCCTTCCAGCTGGCGCAGGGCCAGCGCCTCGCGCCGCGCCAGCCGCCAGGCCGGCAGGCGCAGCCACCACGGCGAAGCGGACAGGTCGCGGCGCACGAACAGCCCCTGCGCATCGCGCATCAGGACGATGCGGCCGAAACTGTCGGCCTTCAGCGCTTCGATTTCGGTGGCGTTTCCACGATCCATGCGTGCAGTTTAAACGCTGCGTGCCGGCCCGCCGCGCTGACCCGTCGCGGTCGCCCCTTATAATCGGCGGCGATGAATCCTTCCTGGTTCGACAGCCTGCTGGCCTGGATCACCGCGCATCCGGTCGCCGCCGGCGCGGCGATCTTCCTGATCGCCTTCTGTGACGCGTTGATCGTGGTGGGCGCGATTGTTCCGGCGCTGCCACTGCTGTTCGCGGTGGGCATGCTGATCGGCATGGGCGAGCTGTCGGGCCCCTACGCACTGGTGTCGGCGGCACTTGGCGCGTTCGTCGGCGATGCGATCAGCTTCCAGGTGGGCCGGCGCTGGGGTCCGCAGCTGCGCAGCCACTGGCCGTTCCGCAACTACCCGCAATTGCTTGACCGGGGCGAGGCGATGTTCCGCCGCAACGCGCTCAAGAGCATCCTGATCGCCCGCTACGCCGGCCCGATCCGGCCCTTCGTGCCGGCCATCGCCGGCATGCTGAAGATGGGCTGGCGGCGTTACCTGCCCGCCAGCGCGCTGGCCGCGGCCAGCTGGGCGGCGCTTTTCCTGGCCCCGGGCTGGGTGCTGGGCCAGGCCTACGACGCGGTCGCGGCGGTCGCCGGGCGCCTGGCCCTGGTCCTGGGGCTGCTGCTGGCGGTGCTGGCCCTGGCCTGGGCCGGGGTGCTGTACACCTATCGCTGGTTCGCCGCCCATGCCGACTCGCTGCTGGCCCGCGCCCTGGCCTGGTCGCACGAGCACCCGGTGCTGGGTCGCTATTCGATCGCCGTGTTCGACCCGGCGCGGCGTGAATCAGTGTCGCTGGCGCTGCTGGCGGTGATGCTGCTGGCCTTCGGCTGGTTGTGGTTCGCCTTCCTGGCCCTGGTCCTGGGCCACGGCGAGCCGCTGGCCGTGGACGTGGCCATCCATGATTTCATGCAGGCCCTGCGCAACCCGCTGGCCGACTACCCGCTGGCCGCGCTGGCCGCACTCGGCGATGCCCAGGTGCTGGTCCCGGCCGCGGCGCTGGTGCTGGGCTACCTGACCTGGCGCAAGCGCTGGATGGCCGCGGCGCACTGGCTGGCGGCGCTGGCCTTCGGCCTGGCCCTGACCGCCTGGCTGGGCGCCTCGGTGGATTTCCCGCGGCCGCCGGCGGTGGCCAGCGGCTTCAGCTTCCCGTCGATCCCGATCACCATGGCCACGATCACCCTCGGCTTCTTCGCCGTGCTGATCGCCCGCGAGTTCCCGGGGCGGCGGCGGATCTGGCCGTACCTGGTGTCGGGCATCGTGGTCGCACTGATCGGCTTCGCCCGCATCTACCTGGGCGCGCACTGGCTGAGCGACGTGATCGGCGGGATGCTGTTCGGGATCTTCTGGCTGCTGGTGCTGGGCACCGCCTACCGCCGCCGCACCGTGCGCTCGATGTGGATGAAGCCGCTGGCCTGGCTGTTCTATGGGGCCTTCGCCGCGGCCGCCCTGTGGCATGCGCCACGCAGCATCGAATCGACCCTGGAGAAGTTCGAGATCCCGCGGCTGGTCGATACCGTGGCCCTGGAAGCCTGGTGGCAGCAGGACTGGCAACGGCAGCCGGCGCGTCGCAACGAGTTCGACGACGAACAGCGCTGGCCGCTGGACGTGCAGATCGGCGGCCCGCTGGCGCCGCTGCGCGCGCAACTGGAAGCGGCCGGCTGGCGGACCCAGCCGCAGGCCGGCTGGGAACAGGCGCTGAAGCTGCTCGACCAGGACCTGCCCGACCAGCAGCAACCGGTGCTGCCGGCGACCCTGGACACGCACGCCGAGAGCCTGCTGATGCTGCGCGCCGGCGCCAGGCCGGGAGAGATGCTGGCCCTGCGCCTGTGGTCGGTGCCCACGCGCCTGCAGCCGCAGGGATCGACGGGCCCGGCGCAGACCCTGCCGCTGTGGGTCGGCAGCGTGCAGACCCTGCAGCACCAGCGCGCGCTGGAGTTCGTGGGCATGTGGCGGCCGCTGCGCGAAGCCGGTTCGTCGCTGGATGCGCTGGCCGCCGACATCGGTGGCTTGCCGCACCGCATGGCTCCGCATCCGGCTTCGCAGTTGCCGGTGCTGCGCATCCGCACCGACCTGCCCGCGACGGCAGCTGCGGCGGAGTAAGGCCGGCGCGGCCCGCCGCCGGCGCTACGGCATCAGCCGCAGCAGCAGGTCCAGGCGGGCGTGCGGATCGTCCTCCTGCAACACCGACAGGCGCTGCACGTCTTCCAGCGGCAGGAACTCGGCCAGTCGCCAGCCGACCCAGGCCGCATCGTCGAAGCGCGCCTGGCTGACCTTGCTGTGCTCGCCGCCGACCTTGTCGAGGAAGTGCTGCAGCAGGGTCGACAGCAGGACGTGCTCGGGACGCAGTGGCTCGTCCGGGTCGGGCTCGCGCCATTCCACCTCTCCGACCACCTGACCGTTGTCCCGCACCCGCGTGCGCCGCACCCGGAAGCGCCGGGCCCCGCGCACCCGCAGGGTCAGCAGGCCGTCATCGCCGGTGCCGAAGTCCTCGATCACCGCCTCGGTGCCGAACGCCGCCGGCGCGGCCGGGCCACCGGCCTCCTCGCCTTGCAGGATCATGCACACGCCGAAACCGTGGCCGTTGCGCCCGCAGTCGCGGACCATGTCCAGATAACGGCGCTCGAACAGGCGCAGGCCCAGCGCCGCGCCCGGCACCAGCACCGTGTGCAGCGGGAACAGCGGCAGGGATTCGCTCATCGGCAAGGGTTCACCGCGGTTGGCATGGAGTGGAGCCGGGAAGACGGATATGGAGCGTGCGCCGCGACGGGAAAAGACGGTGTGCAGGGGTTTCAGGCCGGGGCCGACAGGCCAGCGCGGGAGGGCCTTAAGCCCTCCCACCGAGGTCAGCTGCGACCCGTGCCAGGCATGCCCTGCAACGTGGCCAGGAAGCGGCGTGGCGCGCCATCGAAGCCGCCGTTGGACATGAAAACCACGTGGTCGCCGGCGCGTGCGATCGCGCCCAGGCTTTCGATCAGGGCATCGGCATCGGCCACGGTGCGCGCCTCGCCGCGGATCGCGGCCACCACTTTGGCCGCGTCCCAGGCCAACTCGGGGCGGTGCAGGAACACCACCGCGTCGGCGCCCGCCAGCGACGGCGCCAGCGCTTCGGCGTGCGCGCCCAGGCGCATGGAATTGCTGCGCGGCTCCATCGCCACCACGATCCGCGCCGTGCCGACCTTGGCACGCAGGCCCTGCAAGGTGGTCTGGATGGCGGTGGGATGGTGGGCGAAGTCGTCGTACACGGTGATGTCGCGGGCCTGGCCGATGACCTCCAGCCGCCGCTTGACGCTGCGGAACCGGGTCAGCGCCGGAATCACCGCGGCCAGTTCCACGCCCACCGCATGCACGGCGGCCAGCGCGGCCAGGCCGTTGAGGACGTTGTGGCGGCCGAGCAGCGGCCAGTGCACCCGGCCCAGTTCGACGCCCTGGCGCAGCACCGCGAACGCGCTGCCATCCTCGCTCAGCAGGCGCGCGCTCCAGTCCAGCGACGGATCGAAGCCGAAGCGCTCCACCGGGGTCCAGCAGCCCATCGCCAGCACTTCGTCCAGGCGCGGGTCCTGTCCGTTGACGATCAGCCGCCCGCGACCGGGCACGGTCCGCACCAGGTGGTGGAACTGGCGCTGGATCGCGGCGATGTCGGGGAAGATGTCGGCGTGGTCGTATTCCAGGTTGTTGAGGATGGCGACCAGCGGCCGGTAGTGGACGAACTTGCTGCGCTTGTCGAAGAACGCGGTGTCGTACTCGTCGGCCTCGACCACGAACGCGGCGCCGGTGCCGACCCGCGCCGACACGCCGAAGTCCTCGGCCACCCCGCCGATCAGGAAGCCGGGGTCGCGGCCAAGCACCGCCTCCACCGCCGGGTTGCCCCGCGACAGGGCGTTGCCGACCACGACCTGGTCGCAATCGGCGGAGAGGTTGCCGGGCAGGTAGCCCTGCGCGAACGGGATGCCGAGGGTTTCGAGCTGGGTGGACATCGGCGGATAGATGGCCTGGTCGCTGCCTTCGACCTGGTGGCCCAGTTCGCGCGCCAGGGCGGCCACGCCGCCCATGAAGGTCCCGGCGATGCCGAGGATATGCAGTTTGCTCATGCGCCGATTGTCCCCGATTTGCGCCGGCTTTTGCGCCAGCTTGCGATCACGGGGACCGTGCGTGGAGGACGACGCACGCAACCATGCACTGGCCGGCTTCCGCCGGCGGTGGCTCCGCCCGCTCGGGCGACTCTCCTCCCGCGCGGGAGGAGGACGCCTCGCTCAGCCCACTTCCTTGGCTGGCGACAGGGCCTCGACCAGGCGGCTGAACACGTCTTCCAGGGTGCCCACGCCATCGACCACGGTCAGCTGGCCGTGCTGGCGGTAGAAATCGATGACCGGCGCGGTCTGGCTGGTGTACTTGTCCAGCCGGTTGCGCACCACTTCGGGGGTGTCATCGGCGCGACCCTCGGCCGCGGCGCGCCCGGCGATGCGCTCGACCAGCAGCTCGGTGGGCACTTCCAGCTGCACCGCGTAGTCCATCGGCTGGCCGATCCTGCGCAGCAGCACGTCCAGCGCATCGGCCTGGGCCAGGTTGCGCGGGTAGCCGTCGAGGATGAAACCATTGCCGGTATCGGCGCGGGCCAGCCGGTCTTCCAGCATGCCCAGCAGGATCTCGTCGCTGACGAAATCGCCACGCGCCATCACTTCCTTGGCCTGCATGCCCAGCGGGCTGCCGGCGGCGACCTCGGCCCGCAACAGGTCGCCGGTGGAAACATGGGGGACCTGCAGGTAGTCCTTCAGGCGCGCCGCCTGCGTGCCCTTGCCTGACCCGGGCGGGCCCAGTAGAACCAGTCGCATTCACTTACTCCCGAATTGAATTCCGTGGGCCCGGCAGGTGGCGGTAGACTCGGTTCACGCCCTGCGCTGCACTGCGCCAATCGGTGCAGCTTACCGCATCCCCCCTTTCCGGAACGAACCCGACCATGGCCCGAGGCACCCTGCTTTACGCCCAGTCCGGCGGCGTCACCGCCGTCATCAACGCCACCGCGGCCGCCGTGATCGGCGAGGCCCGGGCCCGCAAGGTCAAGGTCCTGGCCGCCCGCAACGGCATCCTCGGCGCCCTCCGTGAAGACCTGGTCGACACCGGCAAGGAGTCCGCGGCGGCCCTGCGCGCCCTGGCCCACACCCCCGGCGGGGCCTTCGGTTCCTGCCGCTACAAGCTCAAGTCGCTGGAGGCCGATGCCTGCAAGTACCAGCGCCTGCTGGAGGTGTTCCAGGCCCACCAGGTGCGCTGGTTCCTCTACAACGGCGGCAACGATTCGGCCGACACGGCCTGGAAGGTCTCCCAGCTGGCCCAGGCCTACGGCTATCCGCTGACCTGCATCGGCGTGCCCAAGACCGTGGACAACGACCTGGCGGTGACCGACTGCTGCCCCGGTTTCGGCTCGGCGGCCAAGTACACCGCGGTGTCGGTGCGCGAGGCGGCGCTGGACGTGGCGGCGATGGCCGACACCTCGACCAAGGTCTTCGTCTACGAAGCCATGGGCCGCCACGCCGGCTGGCTGGCCGCCGCGGCCGGGCTGGCCGGCAAGGACCCTGACCAGGCGCCGCAGATCATCCTGTTCCCCGAACGCGCCTACGACGAGGCCGCGTTCCTGGCCCAGGTCGGCAAGGTGGTGGCCAAGGTGGGCTGGTGCGTGGTGGCGCCACATCGCCTCGAAGACCGATTGGGAACAGGCCCAGGCGGTCGGCAAGGCCGCGGTGCGGTTCGCGCTGCAGGACCGCAACGCGGTGATGCCGGTGATCGTGCGCAGCTCCGATGCCCCCTATCGCTGGAAGATCGAGGCGGCGCCGCTGGCCAAGGTGGCCAACCACGAGAAGAAGATGCCGAACGGCTTCATCCGCAAGGATGGCTACGGCATCACCGCGGCCGCGCGTCGCTACCTGGAACCGTTGATCCGCGGCGAAGCCTATCCGCCATACGGCCGCGACGGCCTGCCCGGCTACGTGACCCTGAAGAACGTGGCGGTGAAAAAGAAACTGGCGCCCTGGGAAGGCTGAGGCGCGCTTCGCAGCGCGCGAAGCTCGAACCCGTCGGGCCGGCTCAAGTCAGGCCAGCTCAAGTCAGCCAGCTCAAGTCAGGCCGGCTTAAGTCAGGCCAGCTCAAGTCAGGCCAGCTCAAGTCAGGCCAGCTCAAGTCAGCCAGCTCAAGTCAGCCAGCTCAAGTCAGGCCCGGTCTTCTCCGGTCAACGCCAGTCCCTCGAGGTCCCTCTCCCCGCTCGCGGGGGAGAGGGTGGCCGACAGGCCGGGTGAGGGGCCGCCGGAGCCGATCACGCCGGCCGCCCACGAATTCCGTCCAACACCCCGACCGCCGCCCCACCAAGGGCGCGCTGAAATCAAAGCCCCTCGTGCCCCAGGTCCAGTTCGCGTACGCGCTTGGAATCGCGGCGCTTCTCGACCAGGCCGCGCAAGGTGTCGCGCACCGCGTCGGCCTGGCGGATGTTGGCCAGCCGCACCAGCGGGGTGGTGGCATCGGAAGTGCTGAGCTCGATGTCGCCGATGCCGACCATGCGTTGCCACACGCTTTGCGCGAAACGCGTGTCCTTGACCCGGTACAGCTCCAGGTCGTCGGTGGTGCGGTTGAAAACGCCGCGACTGGACTTGAGCCGCTGGTCGGTCAGCACGTAGCGCTGGTTGCGCACCACCAGCCAGCGCCACAGCGCGAACGGGATCGGCAGTACCAGCACGCAGCCCAGCCACCAGCCGAGGTTCTGCCACTGCGAAGGCGCGCCGCTCCAGATCTCGCGCTCGGCGAGTTCGGCGGCAAGGCGGTCATCGGGTTGCGGCATGGCGACGTCTCCGGCAGGCGCGCCGACCGTGGTGTCGGAGCGGCGCCATCATAAGGGACGCCACGGACAAGCCACCATCGCCCCGTTCCCTTCGCAGCGCGCAATCGCATCGGAGTCCAGTTACAGCCGGACCGATACGCTCTATTGGCACGACCCACCGCTTCGGGTAGCTTGCGCGCGGGGAATGACGGCAGGGTGGGGATCCAGTGCTCAAACTCGGAAGCATCGTGTATGCGATGGCGGCCTGCGCATGCTGCCTGGCGCAGGAACCCGCCAGTCCGACGGCGACCGCGGCGGACCTGCCGCAAGCCGCGGTCGCCGCCACGCCTCCCAGTGCAGGCGATTGCTGCCTGATCGTGGACGGAACACCGGTAACCCTGGAGATCCTCGACCTCCTCAATTCGGCCGCGCTCAAGCGCGGCGACAAGTTCAGGATCCGCCTGGCCACCCCGGTACTGGTCGACGACCCGATCATGCTCGCCGCCGGCCTGGAAGGCGTAGGCGAAGTGGTCCATGCCGAAAGATCACGCAGCGGCGGCAAGGCCGGCGAATTACTGCTGGCCGCGCGCTACCTCGACCACGAAGGACGGCAGCTGCGCCTGCGTGGCCTGAAACTCGGCGGCAGCGGCAAGGACAATGCCGGTGCTGCGCTGGCCACCTCGCTGGTGGTGGGACCCTTCGCCCTTTTCGTCCGCGGAGGCGAAATAGAGGTTCCGGCCGGCACCCTGGTCCAGGCCCGGATCGCCGACGACACGACCCTGCCGCTCGCGCGGCAATCCCCAGTCGATCCGGCCACGCCCGATTCCTCGACACACACCGACTTCTCGACACACACCGAGTCCGGGCATCCGCCTGCTGCCGTCATGGCAGAGGCTGCAACACCGCAACAACCATCCGTCGAAACCATCCAACAACCCAAGGAATGACTACATGCGTCCCATGCTGCATCGCTCGCTGCTCTGCCTGACCCTGATGTCCCCGCTGCTCGCCGGGGCGCAGACCGCCACCGAAGAAGCGCCCGTCGAGACCGGATCCACGGTCGCCGCCGCAGAGGCACCGGCCACCGTCGCCGCCGCTGGCCTGATCGCGGCGCCTCCGGCAGGCATGGGGCAGGTCGTTTTCTTCCGCGAGAAGAAGTTCGCCGGTGCGGCGATCAACTACAAGGTGCGTGAAGGCGAAGTCGAGCTGGGCAAGCTGAGCAGCGGCTCCTACTTCGTGCATGCGACCGAACCCGGCGCGCATGAATACACCGTGCATTCCGAAGCCAAGGACATCCTGAACCTGGAAGTCGAGGCCGGCGAAACCTATTACGTGATCGGCGGCATCAGCATGGGCTTCATGGCCGGTCGTCCCAACCTGTCGCCCTCGGACCAGGCCACCTTCGACGGCATGTCCGGCAAGCTCAAGCCGGCCAAGCCGATCAAGAAGTAAGCATCGCCAAAGCTGGGCAAACCAAAGGCCGCGCAAGCGGTCTTTGGTCATCTGGGCAGCTCAGCCGCCACAGGCCTTGCCTTCCAGCTGCATGTCGGCCGCATACATCGTCAGCGGCGGCAGCTTCTTGCCGGCGACCGCATTTTCCTTGGCGTCCTTAAGGTAGACGCGGGCCGAGCCCTGGCCGTCGAGGACCGGCTTGTTGTCGGCCGGCAGGCGCCAGACCCGCACCACGGCCTGCTGCGAGGGACAGGCCGCGCTGGGCACCCGGATCACGTCGTTCAACTTCCAGCCCTTGGCCAGCGACGGCTGCGCCTTGGCGTAGTCGACGAAGCGCGCGCGCGGCTGGCACTGCGGACTGGTGCGGACCGCCGCGTAGCGGTAGGGTTGGGCCGCTTCTCCGCTGAACGCACCCTCCAGGCGTGCGCAGGCCTCGGGGATCGCACGCAAGGTGTGGACCGCGCCGACCGACTGGGGCGCGCCCGCCGGGCGCTGGATCTCGGGGGCCGGGTCAGCGGCCAGGGCCGCGCCGGAGGCGATGGACAGGCTGCAGGCCAGCAACAACGGGAACGGGGACAGGCGCATGGGGCAACTCCGGACGCTTTTCGAGGGCCGCAGGCTGGCATGGCCACGCTGAACCCCGCCGTCACCGCGGCCCGGCCCGGCGCCGGCTTGATCCGGATCAAGATAGGCGGCGGCGCATGCGTTTAGCCTGCGGCGCATGACCAGCCAACCGTTCTCAGACGCGATCCCCGAAGCGGAACTGCTCTGCACGTACCGTTCTGCATGAGCCCGTGCTTCTACTGCGGCTGCAACCGCATCATCACCCGCGACCTGGCCCGCGGCGAGGTCTACCTGGCCCGGCTGTACCGCGAGATCGAGCTGACCTCGGCGCTGTTCGACCGCGACCGCGAGGTGATCCAGCTGCATTTCGGCGGCGGCACCCCCAACTTCCTCTCGACCGCGCAACTGGGCGAAGTGGTCGACGTGCTGCGCGGGCAATTCCATTTCAGCGACGCGCCCAACCGCGACCTGTCGATCGAGCTGGACCCGCGCTTCATCAGTCCGGCAGAGGTGGGCGAACTGGCGGCGATCGGCTTCAACCGGGCCAGCCTGGGGGTGCAGGATTTCGATCCCGAGGTGCAGCAGGCGGTCAACCGCGTGCAGGGCGTGGACGAGACCCTGGCCATCATCGACGCCTGCCGCCAGCATGGCCTGCGCTCGATCAACGTCGACCTGATCTACGGGCTGCCCAAGCAGACCCTGGCCGGGTTCGCCCGGACCCTGGACACGGTGGTCGCCGCGCGGCCCAACCGCCTGGCGGTCTACGGCTATGCCCACCTGCCGGCGATGTTCAAGGCCCAGCGCCAGATCGAGGCGGCCGACCTGCCGTCGGCGGAAACCAAGCTGCAACTGCTGTGCCTGGCCATCGAGAAGCTCACCACCGCCGGCTACGTGTACATCGGCATGGACCACTTCGCCCTGCCCGACGACGAACTGGCCCTGGCCCAGCAGCGCGGCAGCCTGCACCGCAATTTCATGGGCTACACCACCCATGCCGACACCGACCTGGTCGGCATGGGGGTCAGCGCGATCAGCCACATCGGCGACAGCTTCAGCCAGAACCCGCGCGACCTGCCCAGCTGGCAGATCGCACTGGACGAAGGGCGCCTGCCGGTGTTCCGCGGCATGCGCCTGTCCGACGACGATGTGCTGCGCGCCGACCTGATCCAGCAGCTGATGTGCCAGGGCGAGATCCCGATCGAGGCGCTGGAGCGTCGCCATGCGATCGACTTCCACGCCTATTTCGCCGACGCGCTGCAGCAACTCCTGCCGCTGCAGGCCGATGGCCTGGTGCGGATCGAGCCCCGGCGCATCGTGGCGACCAGACAGGGACGGCTGTTGTTGCGTAACATTGCCATGTGCTTCGACCGCTACCTGCAAAAACC
>SEHC01000169.1 GCA_004173415.1 Lysobacteraceae bacterium | reverse complement strand
GATACCTGCTTGCGGGAATTTCCGTAGCTAGCGTTGTAACGCTTGCCCTTGGCGGTCTTGCGATCACCCTTGCCCATGTTCGTGCTCCTGGTTTCTGCGGTTGCGCCTTGCGCGCGAGGCCGCAAAGCCTACCACGCAGGCCTCAATGCGCACAGCTGGCGTCATGGATGTGCCAGTGGTTGAGGCGCAGGTTGATCAGGTGGGCCAGCCCCACCAGAGCCCCGCCCAGGGTCATGACCAGGGCGTGCGGAAGCACCGAATGGTGCAGCGGCCAGTACAGCAAGCCGGCCCACAGCGCCGCCAGGCCCAGCAGCAGCACGGTCAAGGCGCGGAACGTGCGATGGCGCCGGTAGCCCCAGAGCAGGCTGAACAAGCCAAGCACGGTGACGAAGACCACGAACACACGCTCGAACCCATCCCCGAGCCAGGTCGAAAGGCCGAGCGAGGGAATCGCCGCCAGCAGCAGCGGGGTCAGCGCGCAATGCACGGCGCAGATCAGCGAGCCGGTGGCGCCGAATCGATCTATATAGCTTCGCAACCGGGATCTCATTGGCATCGAGTATGACTTTCGGGCGTCGATCGGAGGTGATTTCGATATATTATAACATCTGACCGACGATCCCAAGGACTTCCAGCCCGTGCCCCTCCGCCTGCCGCCGCCCGCTCCCTACGCCCTCGCCTCCGCCCTGGCCCTGGCCCTCTTCGCTCCCCTTGCGACGGCGGACGCAGGCCCCGAGGCCGTGGACCTGGAGGGGGTCGTGGTGACCGCAGTTCCCTTGCAGGACGGCGCCGAAGCGCTTGCCCGGCCGGTGGAAGTGCTTGCCGGGGAAGCCCTGGACCGGGTCAAGTCAAGCAGCCTGGGCGAAACCGTCTCCAGGTTGCCCGGCGTGCAGACGACCTACTTCGGTCCTGGCGTGGGTCGGCCCATCATCCGCGGCCAGGAGGGCCCGCGGGTGCAGGTCCTGGCCGGCGGCATAGGCTCCATGGATGCCTCGACCGTAAGCGCCGACCACGCCGTGGCCGTCGAACCGTTCCTCGCCGACCAGATCGAGGTGCTGAAGGGTCCGGCCACCTTGCTGTTCGGCAGCGGCGCCATCGGTGGGGCAGTCAACGTGGTCGATGGGCGCATCGCCAGCAGCCTGCCTCAGCAGCCGCTGGGTGGCCGCGCGGAACTTCGTGGCAACACCGTCAATGGCGAACGCAGCGGCATGTTCCGGCTGGATGGGGTCAACGGCAACTGGGTCCTGCACGTGGATGGCCTGGTCCGCGACTCGGACGACTACAAGATCCCCGGCGCTGCCAAGTCGACCGAAGCCGAGTCCGACGGCGATGAGCCGGAAGAACAAGCCTCCAGCGATGGAACCCTGGACAACAGTGCGGTCAGCACCCGTGCCGGCGCGGTCGGGGCGACCTGGCTGGGCGAACGCGGGCATTTTGGCCTCGGACTCAGCACTTACCGCAGCAATTACGGCATTCCCGAGGGTGCCCACGTGCACCACGAAGACGACGGACACGGGCATGAGGAGGAAGAAGGTCACGCGGACGAAGAAGGCAGTGTGCGCGTCGACATGAAGCAGGATCGGCTTGAATTGAAGACCGGCCTGCGCGACCCCTTGGCCTCGCTCAGCAGCCTGGAACTGCACGCGGCCCATACCACCTACGAACACGTCGAGCTCGAGGACGGCATGCCGGCCACGCGCTTCAGCAACAAAGGCTGGGAAACCCGCCTGCAGGCAGTACAGAAGCCGCTCAAAGGCTGGCGCGGAGCGTTTGGGCTGCAACTGGGAAAGACCGACTTCTCGGCCGTTGGCGCGGAGGCTTTCGTTCCTTCCACCAGCACCAGGACGCTGGGCGGTTTCCTGGTCGAGGAAAAGGACTTCGGCGCCTGGAAAGTCGAGCTTGGCGCGCGTCATGAGCGCGTCGAACTGCAACCACTGGGAGAAGCCGCGCGCGACTACGATGCATCCAGCCTGTCGGCCGCCGCGATCTGGCGCTTCAACGAGGCCCTGGACTTCCGTTTCGGACTGGACAGCTCGGAGCGGGCACCGACCAACGAGGAACTGTTCGCGTACGGCGCGCACGTGGCTACGCGCTCCCTGGAGATCGGCGATCGCACCCTGCAGAGCGAACGTGGCCAACGCGTGGAAGCAGGTCTGCATGCGCACAGCGGAAGCTTTGATTTCAGTTTCGCCGCCTACCAGACCCGGTTCAAGGATTTCATCTACCTGGCCGACACCGGGATCGAGGAGGCGGAATTGCCGGTGCGGTTGTGGACCCAGGCCGACGCCACGTTCACTGGTGCCGAAGCCGAGGCGCGCCTGCACCTGCTCGATGCCGCTGCGGCCAGCGCCCTGGAGCTGCGCGTTTTCGCCGACTACGTGCATGCGCGACTCGATGGCGGCCAATCCCGCACGATCCGGATCCAGGTGCCCGATGGCGACCTCAGCCACGTCCATGAAGTGGTGCTGGCCGGAACCGGCAACCTGCCGCGGATCGCGCCGGCGCGGATCGGCGCCGACCTGGCCTGGTCATGGACCGGTTGGCGTGCCTCGCTGGGCGCGGTTCACTACCTGGCCCAGGAGCGGGTGGCAGCCGACGAGCGCAGCAGTGATTCCTATACCCTGCTGGATGCGCACCTGGCCTATCGCTGGGAACTGCCCGCCGCCAGCTGGGAAGTTTTCCTCGACGGCAACAACCTCGGCAACAGGGAAATACGCCCGCACACCTCCCTGCTGCGCGATTTCGCTCCGCTGCCGGGACGTTCGCTGGCATTCGGCATCCGCGCCTTCTTCTGAGCGCGGAAATGGCGGGCTGTGGCCGCGCCGCGCCGCAGCACTGTTTGCGGCGGTGTTCGTGGCGCCCAGGGATCGCGCATCCAGGCGCCAACCTCGGCGGGCGGGCAAGGTGCGGTTACAGCCTTGCTATGCCGCGCAGCGTGCGCAGAGGCCATGCACTTCCAGGGTCTGCGCCTGGGGCTGGAAACCCAGGGCCTTGGCCCGGGCTTCCAGCTGCTGCACCACCTCGCGGTCTTCCAGCTCCACCGCGCTATGGCAGCGGTCGCAGATCAGGAAGGGAACCGAGTGCTGGTCGCTGTTGGGGTGATGGCAGGCGACGAAGGCATTCACCGATTCGAGCTTGTGCACGAAGCCGTTGGCCATCAGGAAATCCAGCGCCCGGTACACCGTCGGCGGCGCGTCGGCACCCACGCCTTTCTTCTCCCGCACCAGTTCCAGCAGTTCGTAGGCCTTGACCGGCTTGCCTGCGGCGGCGATCAGCTCCAGCACGCGGCCACGGATCGGGGTCAGCCGCAGCCCGCGTTCCTGGCAGGCGCGCTCCACCGCGGCGACGAAGCCACGGGCGTCGTCCACGTGGTGCTTGGGATCGGTGCAGGAATGTTCTTGGCCCATGTCCGGTGATTATGCGTCGGCAGGCAATTTCATGAGCGCTGCGTCGATGCGTTTCAAGGCCTGGCCGCGCCCGGCCAGGTAGACGGTCTGGGAAATGTCCGGGCTGACCTGGGTCCCGGTGATGGCCACGCGCAGTGGCTGGGCCACCTTGCCCATGCCCAGGCCGAGCCCCGCGGCGGTGTCGTGCAGCGCGGCCGAAACCGACTGCAGGGTCCATTCCGCCGCGTTGGCCAGGTGCTCGCGCGCCGCCGCCAGCGGCGCCGAGGCAGCAGCCGTCAGGTGCTTGGCGACGGCGGCTTCGTCGTAGGTTTGCAGCGGCAGGTACCAGACCGTGGCGCGTTCGGCCATTTCCTTCAGGGTGTGCACGCGGTCGCGCAGGGCGACGACGACATCGGCCGGGGCCGGCCCATGGGCCGTTTCAAGCCCGAGCCTGTGCAGCTGGTACTCGAGCTGCGGCGCAATGGCAGCGGGATCCTCGCTCTTCAGGTAGTGCTGGTTCACCCAGCCCAGCTTGTCCATGTCCAGGCGCGCGGCCTTGGAGTTCACGTCTTCCACCGAGAACAGCTGGATCAGCTCCTCGCGGCTGAACAATTCCTGGTCGCCATGCGACCAGCCCAGCCGCGCAAGGTAGTTGATCAACGCATGCGGCAGATACCCGGCATCCTTGTATTGCATGACGTCCGCCGCGCCGGTGCGCTTGGACAGCTTGGCCCCTTCCGGGTCCAGGATCATCGGCATGTGCGAGAACAACGGCACCGGCACGCCCAGCGCCTGGTAGATGTTGATCTGGCGGGGTGTATTGTTGATGTGGTCGTCGCCTCGGATCACGTCGGTGATGCCCATGTCGATGTCGTCGACGACCACGGCGAAGTTGTAGGTGGGGTAGCCGTCGGAACGGAAGATCACCAGGTCATCCAGCTCGCTGTTGCTGATCTCGATCCGGCCCTTGATGCGGTCTTCGAACACCACGCTGCCGCCCTGCGGGTTCTTGAAGCGGATCACCCGGTTGGGGTCGTCGCGATGGGGCAGGTTCTGATCGCGCGCACGCCCGTCGTAGCGCGGCTTGTCGCCGGCCGCCTGGGCCGCGTTGCGGATCGCCTCGAGCTCTTCCTTGGTTTCGTAGGCGTAGTAGGCCTTGCCGTCGGCGACCAACTGCTCGGCCACTTCGCGATAGCGGTCCAGGCGCTGGGTCTGGTAGATCGGGCCTTCGTCATAGTCCAGGCCCAGCCATTCCATCGCCTCCAGGATCGCGTCGATCGCGTCCTGGGTGCTGCGCTCCTGGTCGGTGTCCTCGATGCGCAGGATGAAGTCGCCACCGCGATGGCGCGCCTCCAGCCAGCAGTACAGCGCGGTGCGCGCCCCGCCGATGTGCAGGTAACCGGTGGGGCTGGGGGCGAAGCGGGTGCGGCAGGCCATGGCAAGCTCGATCTACGGGATACGGCGATTTTACCCTGTAGGGAGAAGTCAGGCCCGGCCAGCGCCGGGCTGCGGGCTGGCGACCTACAATGTCGCGCATGACCACACTCTTCATCTCCGACCTGCACCTGGACGCGACACGGCCCGCGATCACCGGGTTGTTCGTTGATTTCATCGCGCGTGAAGCCGGTTCGGCCGATGCCCTCTACATCCTGGGCGACCTGTTCGAAGCCTGGGTCGGGGACGACGATCCCGCCGCGACCGGGGCCGCCGTGGCGGCAGTGCTCGCCCCGCTGGCCGATCGAGGCGTACCGGTCCACTTCATCCGGGGGAACCGGGATTTCCTGGTAGGACAGGACTATGCGTCGCGGGCCGGCTTCCG
>SEHC01000168.1 GCA_004173415.1 Lysobacteraceae bacterium | reverse complement strand
CGCGCCGGCCGGCCGTCATACGGAGACGCTGTGGGCGTGTTCGCGCGTGGCCAGGAACTGCACGCCCGGCGCGCGTTCCTGGGCCAGTTGCAGGTTGACCCGGGTCGGCGCCAGGTAGACCAGTTCGCCCGCGGCATCCAGGGCCAGGTTCATCGCGTTCTTGTCGCGGAACTCCTCCAGCTTCCTGCCATCGTCGCAGCGTATCCAGCGCGCGGTGACCACGCCGATCGGCTCGAAACTGGCGTCCACGCCGTATTCATCCTTCAGGCGGTAGGCGACCACGTCGAACTGCAGGGTGCCGACCGCGCCGAGGATCAGGTCGTTGCTCATCAGCGGGCGGAAGAACTGGGTCGCGCCTTCCTCGCTCAGCTGGGCCAACCCCTTCTGCAGCTGCTTGAGCTTGAGGGGGTCGCGCAGGCGGGCGCGGCGGAACAGTTCCGGGGCGAAGTTGGGGATGCCGGTGAAGCTGATCGCCTCGCCTTCGGTGAAGGTGTCGCCGATGGAAATGGTGCCGTGGTTGTGGATGCCGATCACGTCGCCCGGCCAGGCCTCGACCGCGATCTCGCGATCGCTGGCCATGAAGGTCAGCGCGTTGGCCAGCTTCATTTCCTTGCCGGTGCGCACGTGGAAGCTTTTCATCCCCGCGGTGAAGCGGCCCGAGCACACGCGCATGAAGGCCACGCGGTCGCGGTGCATCGGGTCCATGTTGGCCTGGATCTTGAAGACGAAGCCGCTGAGCTTGTTCTCCGTGGGGTTCACTTCACGGGTGGTCGTTTCGTGCGGCTGCGGCGATGGTGCGTGGTCGACGAAGAAATCCAGCAGCGGCTGCACACCGAAATTGTTGACCGCCGAGCCGAAGAACACCGGGGTCTGCCTGCCGGCGCGATATTCGTTGAGGTCGAACGCGTGCGAGGCGCCCTGGACCAGTTCCAGCTCGTCGCGCAGTTCGGCCAGCAGGTTCTCGCCCAGCCGCTGCACCAGTTGCGGGTCGTCCAGCGAGGCGAAGATGGTGGAGTCCTGGCGGGTGAAATTGCGGCCCTGCTCGTACAGGTGTACTTCGCCGCTGACCAGGTGGACCACGCCCTTCAGCCGCGAGCCCATGCCGATCGGCCAGGTCACCGGCGCGCACTGGATGCCAAGCACGCTCTCCACTTCATCCAGCAGCTCGATCGGGTCGCGGCCCTCGCGATCCAGCTTGTTGATGAAGGTCATGATCGGGGTATCGCGCAGGCGGCAGACTTCCATCAGCTTGATGGTCCGCTCCTCCACGCCCTTGGCCACGTCGATGACCATCAGCGCCGAGTCCACCGCGGTCAGCACGCGGTAGGTGTCCTCACCGAAATCGGCGTGGCCCGGGGTGTCCAGCAGGTTGACCATGCGGCCTTCGTACGGGAACTGCATCACCGAGGAAGTGACCGAGATGCCGCGCTCCTTCTCCAGCGCCATCCAGTCCGAGGTCGCGTGGCGCGCGGCCTTGCGACCCTTGACCGAACCTGCCATCTGGATCGCGCCGCCGAACAGCAGCAGCTTCTCGGTCAGCGTGGTCTTGCCCGCGTCGGGGTGGGAAATGATGGCGAATGTGCGGCGGCGCGCGGCTTCGGTGGCGACTTCGGACATGGCGAGGACGCCGGTGAGGCGCGCTGGGGTCGGGAGGGGCGCGAATTATAGCGCCTGCGGCGCGCTCACCGGCTGGCCGGGAACTTCAGCTCGCCCAGCGGACCGAACATGCGGAATGGCAGCGATTCCAGGCGCATGCCCCGGTTCGCCTGGAGCACAAAATGCAGGTGCGGCGCCGTGCTGAAGCCGGTATGGCCGGACAGGCCGATGCGCTGGCCCTTGCGCACCCTCTGGCCGGTGCGCACCTGCACGCCTTCGGGCTGCAGGTGGGCGTACACGGCCATGCTGCCGTCGTCGTGGACGATGCGGATGAAGTTGGCGCGGCCGCCGTACTTCTCCCGGTTCAACCCGGCCTTGTCGAAGTCCGACTCCACCTGCATGACCACGCCTTCGCGGACGGCCACGATGGGCGTACCCTCGGGCAGGGCGAAATCCACCGCGTAGCGATTCTGCGGATCGTTGTGGCTGAAGCTTCCGCCCGGCCCCTGGTCCACGCGCACCCGCGCATAGTCGAATGGCAGACGGTAGTCGTAGCCGACCGGGCGCGCCGCCGGATCGCCGGGCAGTCCATCCAGCAGCAGCTCGAATTCGTTGGCCCGCATCGGGTCGGCGCTGGCCACGGTGGCCACCAGCACGCTGCTGCGCGGCGGCACCGTGGCGGTGGCCGGCAGCGCGGGAGCGCCGAACACGTTGTGATGCTGCTTGAAACGCAACATCACCTGGACCGGCCCATGCATCAGGTTGTCGGCCCAAGCCTGGTAGCCACCCGCGTGGTTCTCCAGGCGCAGGCGGACCAGCGCACCTGGCGGATTGCGGAAGCGGGTCATGTTGACGTCGCTGGCGGCCAGCTCTTCCTGCGCCGGCGGCTGGTCGCCGTACTGGCTTACGCCGTAGCGGTCCTTCCATCGGTACAGGCGTGCCGCTTCGGCATCGGCCGCGGCTGCCAGCACGGTCGCCGAGACGAGCAGGGCGGCGACGGCGACGCGCCGGTTCATTGCATGCAGCGTGGCGACAATCCCAGCGTGGCGGCGACCTCGCGCAGGTCGAACGCCGCCACCGCCTTGTCGTCATGCAGGGCATACAGCGCGCCGGCCGGGAAGCGCGGCGTGGGTACCGCATACAGGGTCTGGCCGTCGGTATTGGCCACGGTCCGGCCCGAGAAAGTCTTGACCGGCGCCAGGCTGTTGCGTTCGAACAGGCGGAACACGGTCGGCATCAGCTGGTCGACCGCGATCCAGTAGCCTTCACCGGCGTCGCAAGCCCAGAGCGAGATGCCTTCGGCATCGGCGTCGAACGGGGGCAGGTCGCGGGCGAGGTAATGGCCTTCCAGGCTGTATTCACGCAAGGTCGAGCCGACCCGGCGATCTTCCTCGGCGATCAGCAGGCGCTCGTTGATCGTATCGCCGGCGATGGATTCGACCATGCGCAAGGCGCCGGCCTGGCCGGTGTCGCCGAAAGCCCCGAGGTAGCGGGCCTGCAGCTTCCCGTCCTCGTCGATGCGGACGCCAAAGCGCTTGACCCGCTGGTCCAGTTCGGCCATCGGCGGCAATTCCCGGGTCCGGAAATCGGCCATGAAGCTGTCGGTGACGAACAGCTCCAGGTCGCCGGGGCTGGTTTCCCGCACCCACAGGCCATAGGGGACGCGCAGTACCTCCTCGCCGAGGATGCCCAGCGAAGTGAAGCCTGGCAGCTGCAGCACCTGTACGCGGTGGTTGTCGCGCTCGGCCACGAACAGCAGGTCGCCCTGCACGGCGATGCCGTTGGGTCGGCCGAACTGCAGGGGGCCCGTGCCCGGCCCGCCGATGGTTCGCAGGCGCTCGCCGCTTTCGGCGTCGTAGACGATCAGCGTGTGGCTGGACTTGCCGGTGGCGATCAGCCAGGTCTGCCCTTCCTCGCTGCCCCAGACGGCCAGGGAATCGAGTTCCTCGGCCGGGCTGGTGGTGGAAATCCAGGCCTCCGGGATCACCGCATCGACCTGGAACGAGGCTTCCGGGGCGGGGGAGGCGGAATTGCGGGGTACGACGGCACTGCAGGCGCCAAGCAGGACCACGCAGGCCATGCCGAGGAGGAAACGATTCTTCATTTGCTAATTATGCGTTAAGGATGATGGTCGTTGCGACCTCGCGCACAAAAATATATCGCTTTATCCGCATAAAGCGATTGACAGAGTCCGGGGACCCGGGCAAGCTCGCTCCACCATCGAGACCGGCAGAGGGACAGGCCCACTGAAGCCGGGGCAGCCAGGCGACGCGCAAGCGCCACCCAGGTGCCAAATCCTGCGGAGACCCTGGCGTCTGCCGAAAGATGGTTCGTCCATGCCGCGTGCATGGCGAACGCCGGGCTTCGCGAAGCTCGATGGTCGTAGTCCGAGTTCCCCACTGGATGCCGCCATGAGCTTCGCCGATACCGCCCTCGCTGCCGTTCCCCATGTCCCGCCGACGGCCTGCGAGCCGCCGCCGGCCCCGTCGCGCGAATTGCGCGGAGAGGTCGATGTCATCCTCGACCTTCGCCATGCCGGCCGCCGCCAGGTCACCGTCCGCTATGAATTGCTGGGCCAGGCCGGACTGCCGGTGGTGCTGGTGGCAGGCGGCATTTCCGCGCACCGCCATGTGGTGGCCAGCGCGGCCTTTCCCGAGAGCGGCTGGGCCAATGCGCTGGCGCAGCCCGGGCGCGTGCTGGATCCGGCCAGCAGGCGCCTGCTGGCGATCGACTACGTGGGCGCCGACGGCAAGCTGGACGTGCCCCTGGATACCAGCGACCAGGCCGATGCCATCGTCGAGCTGCTGGATGCCCTGGGCATCGAGCGGCTGCACGCGCTGGTCGGTTATTCGTACGGCGCACTGGTCGGCCTGCAGCTCGCGGCGCGCCATCCGCAGCGGTTGTGCACCCTGGTCGCGGTCAGCGGCACCCATCGCGCCCACCCGTACGCCGCGGCCTGGCGCGCGCTGCAGCGCCGGGCAGTCGCCTTGGGCCAATTGCAGTGCGCCGATGCGCAGGGGCTGTCGCTGGCCCGCCAGTTCGCGATGCTCAGCTATCGCACCCCGGAGGAATTCGGCCAGCGTTTCGATGCCCCTCCGGAAATCATCAATGGGCGCGTGCGCTGCGCCGCCGAGGACTACCTTGACGCCGCCGGCGCCCAATACGTGGCACGCACCCCGGTGACCGCGTACCTGCGCCTGTCCGAATCCATCGACCTGCATCGCCTGGAGCCGGCCGAGGTCGCGGTGCCCACCGTGGTGGTGGCGGTGGAAGGCGACCGGCTGGTGCCGCTGGCCGATTCGGTGGCCCTGGTCGAAGGCCTGGGCACCCGTGGCCAGCTGCGCGTATTGCGCTCGCCCTACGGTCACGACGCCTTCCTCAAGGAAACCGATCGCATCGACCAGATCCTCGGCGCCGCCCTGGATCGCCCCACCGCCCCCACACGCACCGGAGACCCCGCATGAGCCAGTCCAACGATAGCGCCGCTTGCAGCCCGGCCACCGCCGCCGTCCGCGCCGGCATCGACCGGGACACCGCGCATGGCGCGGTCACCCCGCCGATCGTGCTGTCGTCGAACTTCAGCTTCGACGGCTTCGGCAACAAGCGCCAGTACGACTACACCCGCAGCGGCAATCCCACCCGCGACCTGCTGGGCGAGGCGCTGGCCGAACT
>SEHC01000633.1 GCA_004173415.1 Lysobacteraceae bacterium | reverse complement strand
GCGATGTCGGCCTGCTTGTCGGTGACCAGCATCACCTGCGAGGAGACCAGGTTGAAGGCGCCCATGGCGATGATCAGCGACAGCAGGATGCCCATCACCGTCTTCTCCATCTTCAGCGAGCTGTAAAGGTTGGCGTTCTCGCTGGTCCAGTCGCTGATCCGGTAGGGGCCGCGGAGGTCCTGGGCCAGGTCGCCCGCCACTTCCCAGGACTGGTCCATGTCGTGCAGCCTCAGGCGCACCCCGGTGACGCCCTCGCCCATCTTCAGCACGCGCTGCAGGTCGGACATGTTGACCACGGCCAGGCCCTTGTCGATCTCGTTGTAACCGGCCTCGAACACGCCGCTGACCTTGAACCGCTTGATGCTGGGCATGGCGCCCATCGGCGTGCTGCGCTCGTCGGCCAGCATCAGCACCACGCTGTCGCCGACCCCGACCCCCAGCCAAAGCGCCAGTTCCTGGCCGAGGACGACGTTAAAGGAACCCGGCGCCAGCGACTCGAGGCTGCCGCGCTTCATTTTCTGCGCCAGCACCGAGACATTGCCTTCCAGCGAGGGCAGCACCCCGCGGACGATGGCCGGCTGGTTGCGCACGCCCTTGAGCAGCGCCTGGCTGTCCACGTACGGGGCCGCGCCGGCCACGCGCTTGTCCTGCAGGGCGACCTGCAAGGCATGCGGCCAGTCCTGCATCGCATCCCCGCGCTGGAATCCGCTCATCACCGAAAGCGTGGTGATCAGCACGGTCACGCCCAGGGCGATGCCCAGGATCGAGGCCAGCGAAATGAAGGAGATGAAGCCGTTGCGGCGCTTGGCGCGCAGGTAGCGCAGGCCGATGGAGACGGGGATGGGTTTGAACATAGGCCGCTATGGTGCCATCCGGCGATGGTCCCGCGCAGCCTCCAGGCTGCTGGCGGCCAGACGCAGTTCACGTCGGCTCGCTCGCGGCAGCGTGTCCGGCCACCAGGACAGGCGCTGCGACCTGCCCTGCCTGTCCCGCCACTGCAGGAATGCCAGGGGACCGCGCCACTGCACCTGCGCCTGCAGGATGGCCTGGCCATCGAGCGTCGCCGGCGAGCCATTGCCGGGCAAGACCAGCAGGCGGCGCGGCAGGTTCGCTTCCCGCCACGCCCGCCAGCCCGCGAAGACCAGCACCGCCCCCGCCAGGGGCCAAGCCGCAACTCGGGGCAGATCCGAAACCAGTAGCGCGAATGCCGCCATCGGTCCAAACGCGAGCAGCGCGCCCATCACCCAGCGCGAAGGGCGCCACTCAAGGCGGCAACTGGCCGATCCGCTGGATGAGGGAGGAAAGCTGCGCATCGGGACAGTGTTCGTAGCCCATGAACCAGCGCCAGAGCTTATCGTCCTCGCAATCCAGCAGGCGTAGGAAAACCCCGCGCTCGGCCTCGGGCGCCTGCTTCCATTCGCGATCCAGGTAACGGCCGAACAACTGGTCCAGTTCGCGCATCCCGCGGCGGCAGCGCCAGCGGACGCGGCGCAGTTCGACGTCGCCGGCGTCACTCATGCGCGCAGCAGTCCCGCCGCGAGCACCAGCCACAACACCCACACCACGCAGGTCGAAAGCGAGTAGACGGCAAAACGGTGCAGTACCTTGTTGTAGCTGCACTGGATCAGGCCGTGCAGCACCCGGCCAGCGACGAAGGCCCAGGCCAGGCCCAGCACCAGCGGCGTCACCTGCCCGGTCTGGTAAGCCACGACAAGCCCCAGGTGGAACAGCACCGGTACTTCGAACAGGTTCACGAAATTGTCGGCGGCGCGGGTATCGACCA
>SEHC01000632.1 GCA_004173415.1 Lysobacteraceae bacterium | reverse complement strand
GGGGCGTTGGACTGGAATCGCGCGAGGCGCTGGGGTAGGCGAAAAGCCGATGACGCTGACCCGCCTTTCGCTGACCGATTTTCGCAATCATGCCGGCGCGGACATGGCGGCCGCCCCGGGGCTCGTCGCGCTGCATGGCGACAATGGCGCGGGCAAGACCAATATATTGGAGGCGATCTCGCTGCTCGCGCCGGGGCGGGGGCTGCGCCGTGCCGCGCTGTCCGACATGGTGCGCGATGGCGCAAGCGGCGGCTTTGCCGTTTTCGCGGAAGTTCAAGCCGGCGGGGATCTTGCGCCGATAGCCTTGGGAACGGGCATAGAGGCTGCGCAGCCGGGACGGCGGATCGTGCGGATCAATGGTGCGGCTGCCGCGGCGACCGCGCTGGGCGACTGGCTGGCGGTGCTGTGGCTGACCCCTGCGATGGACCGGCTGTTCGTCGAGACCGCAAGCAATCGTCGGCGCTTTCTCGACAGGCTCGTGCTCGCGCTCGATCCCCGGCATGCGCAGCACAGCAATCGGTACGAGGCGGCGCTTCGCGCGCGGGGGAAACTGCTCGCCGATCCCGCGCAAGCCGACCAGCAATGGCTGACGAGCCTCGAGGCGCAGCTTGCCGAACATGGCGCGGCGATGGATGCGGCGCGGCAAAATATGCTGGCGGGGTTATCGGCGGAACTCGCGGGGCAGCCCGATGCACCCTTCGCGCGCCCGCTATTGATGCTGGTCGACAGCGAGGGTGCGGCGCGGACGGCGCCGCACGACATCGAGGCGCTCAAGGCGCTTTTCGCATCGCGCCGCCGGATCGACGCCGCTGCGGGCCGCGCAACCGCCGGACCGCACCGCGACGATCTGTCGGCGGTCCACGCCGTGACCGGCCGCGCGGCGGCGCGTTGCTCGACAGGCGAGCAGAAGGCGATGCTGCTTTCGCTCGTCCTTGCGCATAGTGACAGCGTGGCGCGCGCACGCGGCCAGCGGCCCGTGCTGCTGCTCGACGAGGTGGCGGCGCATCTCGACCCGCTACGCCGCGGCGCGCTTTACGAGCGGCTCGCGGGGCAGGGCGGGCAGGCGTGGCTGACCGGGACCGAGGCGG
>SEHC01000167.1 GCA_004173415.1 Lysobacteraceae bacterium | reverse complement strand
ACCGTCGCACGCCGCGCCCGCCCGATTCCTGGCGACCCTGGTCACCGATGCCGGCATGCGCCAGGCGCTGGACCCGGCGCAGGCGCGGCGTGCGACGGTCGATCTGTACGCCCTTGCCGGTCGGCGCGTGGCGGTGGAGTTATCCCGCTCGAAACGGGGTGGTGCACGTTCGATCGAGGCCATCGTTGCGGCCGATCGTCCGTGGCTGCCGGCTTCGTCCAAGGCCCTCGCCGTGCCCGAGCCAGTGCTCGGCAACACGCGCTGGATGACGATCGCGTGCAAGTTCAGGGACATCGCGGAAGAGCAGGTGCCGATAAGTTTCCTCCGGGAGCAGTACGGCACCAATCCCCCTCAATTGGGTCATTACTGGCGGGAGCTGTCCTACGACAAGATCAACCTGGCGGGCAGCAGCGCCCACGGCTGGTTCATCCTGCCGCAGCCGCGTTCGTACTACGTTGTGTCGGAAGCCGATGGCGTCTCGTACGCGGATTTGGACAAGCTGTTCAAGGACTGCACTGCGGCGGCCGACCCGCGAGTGGACTTCAACAGCGTGCAGGGCATCAACCTGGTGTTCAACGGCGAGCTCGACGGCTATGTCTATGGCGGCAGTTCCTGCGGCCTGCTGGAAGGGACCAACAGATGCATCAGGAACACCTGGCTCACGGCGGGGACGATCACCCAGCTGGCATGGGTGGTGCACGAAATGGGTCATGCCTATGGCCTGCCGCACTCCAACAATTCCGATGGCGACAACAATACCTACGACAATCCCTGGGATGTGATGAGCGGGGCCGGATTCAATGCGGTCTCCCACGCCACCTACGGCGCCCTGCCCAAGCACGTCAGCATGATCCAGCGCGATCGCCTCGGCTGGGTGGATGCAGCGCGCAAGCTGGTCCTGACCAGGACGCAGGTTGCTACCGATATCGTGCTGGACCGGGCCAGCCTGGGAGCGACCGGCAACCTGCAGATGATCCTGCTGGAAGCGGAATCATGGGAGGGCCCTGGAGTGGAGCTCAAGTTCTCCCTGGAAGTGCGTAAGCGCGGCGGCAACTATGAGGCGGCGCTGGCCGGTGATGCGGTGATCATCCACCAGGTCTATCCGGGCTCTGCCTACAGCCTCGACGCCGACAAGCCCCCCGCTGATCTTTCCAACAACGAAGGCTCGATGTTCAAGGTCGGCGAATCCTGGCTGTCGCGCGACGGGCACTACATGGTGCGGGTCAAGGCGGAGACGGCCGAAGGTTTCATCGTCTCGATCGCCAGGCCCCGTTTCACCGGGGGCCCGCTGCGGCCGCGGGTCAGGCCCAGTGCGGTTTCGGCTACTCCAGGGCCGCAGGCGGAATCCGCGGAGGGCAGGGCAGGCCCTGGCTGTGCCGGCTCACGATCCGCACGCTGCCGCCGCTCCATTGCGCAGCCCGGGCAGCGCTGAGCCATGCCGACCGGCCCCGCGTACACAGCCGGCGCCTGGTCAATGCGATAATCGCTCCCATGAACGAATCCCCCTACAAGTCAGGCACCACCCATTTCGGCTTCAAGGATGTCGCCGCCAAGGACAAGCAGAAGCTGGTCGGCGAGGTGTTCTCCTCGGTCGCCGGCAACTACGACCTGATGAACGACCTGATGAGCCTGGGCATCCACCGCGTGTGGAAGCGCTTTTTCGTCGCTACCTCCCAGGTCAAGCGTGGCGACCGGGTCCTCGACCTGGCTGGCGGCACCGGCGACATCGCCGCGCTGCTCAAGGACCGGGTCGGCGACGAGGGCGAGATCGTTCTTGGCGACATCAACGCCGGCATGCTCGGCGTCGGTCGCGATCGCATGACCAACCGCGGCCTGGTGTCGGGGCTGGATTACGTGCAGTGCAATGCCGAGGCGCTGCCGTTCCCGGACAACAGCTTCGACCTGGTCACGATCGCCTTCGGCCTGCGCAACGTCACCGACAAGGACGCCGGGCTGCGCGAGATGTTCCGCGTGCTCAAGGTCGGCGGGCAGGCGCGGGTGCTCGAATTCTCCGAAGTGACCGTCGACTGGTTCAAGCCGGTGTACGACTTCCATTCGTTCCAGATACTGCCGCGCCTGGGCAAGCTGTTCGCCCGCGGGGATGCGGACAGCTACCAGTACCTGGCCGAGAGCATCCGCAAGCATCCACCGCAGGACGAGCTCAGGACGATGATGGGCGAGGCCGGGTTCGAGCGTTGCAGTTACAAGAACCTGTCCGCCGGCATCGTCGCCGTGCACACCGGCTACAAGGTCTAGTTTTCCTTCCCGCAGCGGAGAAGCGGTGCGGGGATGGAGGGAGCGGGGCAGGGCCGCATCGTCGGAGCTGCCTCGCGGATCGAGGGATCGCTGGCCCAACCGCCCCCGCGGCGCCCCGGCCCGCCGGGAGAAGGGCGGCAAACAGCGGTAAACTGCACCCATCCCCCGTCCCGGATATCCCTGATGCGTTCCGTTTTCCTGCTGTTTTCCTGCGCCGCCGTGCTCGCGGCCGGTTGTTCCCGAGATGCCGCTCCCGCCCCCGAGGCCAAACCCGCCAAGCCGCAGCCCGCCGTGGTGAAAGCCGACCGCAGCCAGGACGAAAGTTCCTACGCCGAGCCAGGCAAGGTCGTCATCACCGACCTGGCCCTGGACCTGGCCATCGACTTCGACAAGAAGCAGATCGGCGGCACCGCCGTCTACAAGCTGGACTGGAAGGACAAGGCCGCGACCCAGCTGGTGCTGGATACGCGCGCGCTGGCCATCTCCAAGGTCGAGGGCGATGACGGCAAGGGCAACTGGGTGCCGCTGCAGTACGCGCTGGCGGACAACGACAAGATCTTCGGCAGCAAGCTGACCATCCAGGCGCCGACGCGACCGGCCAACGTGCAGGTCACCTACCGCACTTCGCCCGACGCTTCGGGCCTGCAATGGCTGACGCCGTCGATGACCGAGGGCAAGCAGCTGCCCTTCATGTTCAGCCAGTCGCAGGCGATCCATGCGCGCAGCTGGGTGCCGCTGCAGGACACGCCCAGCGTGCGCTTCACCTACAGCGCGCATGTCACCAGCCGTCCCGACGTGATGGTGCTGATGAGCGCCGACAACGACCCGGCGGCCAAGCGCACCGGCGACTACACCTTCAGCATGCCGCAGCCGATCCCCTCCTACCTGCTGGCCATCGCCGCCGGCGACCTGGTGTTTAAGCCGGTCTCCGCGCGCAGCGGCGTGTGGGCAGAACCGGCCATGGTCGACAAGGCCGTCGCCGAATTCGCCGACACCGAGAAGATGATCGCCACCACCGAGGCGTTGTACGGCCCCTACCGCTGGCAGCGCTACGACATGCTGGTGCTGCCGCCGTCGTTCCCGTTCGGCGGCATGGAGAACCCGCGCCTGACCTTCCTCACTCCCACCGTGATCGTCGGCGACAAGTCGCTGGTCTCGCTGATCGCCCACGAGCTGGCGCACAGCTGGTCGGGCAACCTGGTGACCAATGCCAGCAGCAAGGACATGTGGTTGAACGAGGGCTTCACCACCTACGTGCAGTCGCGCATCACCGAGGCCGTGTACGGCCAGGAAGCGGCCGAGATGGAGCGCCAGACCGACCAGGCCGACCTGGCCGTCGAGATCAAGGACACCGCGCCCAAGGGGCAATTGCTGGTGCTGGCGCCGCTGACCGGCGAAGACCCCGATGAGGCCCTGTCCGGCGTGCCCTACAACAAGGGCGCGTGGTTCCTGCAGTTCCTGGAGCAGCGCTTCGGCCGGGCCGTGTTCGATCCGTTCCTGCGTGGCTGGTTCGACGACCACGCCTTCCAGAGCGTCAACAGCGACCAGTTCATCGCCTACCTGCGCAAGAACCTGTTGCCGAAGAATCCCAATGCGGTCACCGATGCCGAGCTGAACACCTGGCTTTACGAGCCGGGCGTGCCCGCGTTCGCGCCGAAGGCGCAGTCGCGAGGCTTCGCCATCGTCGACACCGCCCGCATCGCCTGGCTGGGCAGCAAGACCCTGCCCAACGTACAGATCACCGGCGAATGGAGCACCCAGCAGTGGGTCCACTTCATCGCCGGCCTGGGCGAGACGCTGCCGCCGGAACAGCTGAAGCAGCTGGACGAAGCCTACGGCTTCACCGGCACGCACAACGGCGAAATCGCCATGCGCTGGTATCCGCTGGCACTGCGCAGCGGGTACCTGGCGACCCACCCTGAGATGCGGCCGGCGATCGCCGCGTTCCTCGAGCGGGTCGGCCGCCGCAAGCTGATCATGCCGATCTACGAAGAACTGGTGAAGACGCCCGACGGCCTGGCCTTTGCCCGCGAAACCTTCGCCAAGGCGCGGCCCGGCTACCATCCGATCACCACCGGCTCGGTCGAAGCCGCGCTGGCCAAGGCCCCGGTCGCTCCCTGAGCCATGGCGCGTTCCCGCCCCACCTTGAAGACGGTCGCCTTGCTGGCGGCCGTTTTCGTTCTCGGCGTCGTCGTCTGGCTTTGGCGCGATCCCATGGCCCTGGTCCATGCCGAGTTCACGCGGCAACGCTGGGGCGCGGGGCTGGCGCTGGAGCAGGCGCAGGTAGCCGGGCATCGCTGGGCCTACGCCGTGCGCGAAGCCCGCGATCCCAAGGCGCCCACGGTGGTGATGTTGCATGGCTTCACCGGCAGCAAGGAGAACTGGTATCCGCTGGCCCGGCAACTGCGCGACCGTTACCGGCTGCTGGTCCCCGACCTGCCGGGCTGGGGCCAGAGCGAGCGCCTCGAGGGCCAGGACTACGGATTCGTGGCCCAGGCCGAACGCGTGGCCGCCTTCATCGACCAGGTGGCCCGCGACGGCAACGACGGTCCGGTGATCCTGCTGGGCCATTCGATGGGTGGCGGCATCGCCGTGCTGGTCGCGGCCGGCCATCCGCGCAGCGCCGATCGCCTGGGCCTGTTCGATGCGGCCGGGGTGCGTTTCAAGGACAACCAGTTCGGCAGCGACGTGCTGGCCGGCAGGAATCCGTTCGCGGTGCAGGACGCGGCGTCGCTCAAGCGCTATCTCGACACGGTGTTCCACCTCGAACAGGCCAAGCCGTCGATTCCGTGGCCGGCATCCAGCGCGCTGATCAGCTGGCGCATCGGCCAGGCGCCATTCGAGCAGGCCGTGCTGGACCGGATCGGGCGCAGCGAAGAGCGGTTCCTGCCGGGCGAGGCCGCCGCGCGGATCCGCCAGCCGACCCTGCTGCTGTGGTGCCGGCAGGACGCGGTGATCGACTTCAGCGCGATGGACCTCTACGCAGCGCGCATACCGCAGGCCACCAAGGTGCTGCTGGAGGGCTGCGGGCACATGTCGATCGTGGAAAAACCGGCCGAGGCCGC
>SEHC01000166.1 GCA_004173415.1 Lysobacteraceae bacterium | reverse complement strand
AGCGGCCGGATCACCACGTGCCGGCCATCGTCGCTCAGCAGCTTGGGCGGCATGCCGCTGAGCTTGGCGTGGAAGAACAGGTTGAGGAAGAAGGTGGCGACCATGTCGTCGCGATGGTGACCCAGGGCGATCTTGCTGAAACCGTTGGCCGCCGCGTGTGCATACAGGGCGCCACGCCGCAGTCGCGAGCACAGCGAGCACATCGTGCGGCCCTCCGGGATCACCCGGCTGACCACTGAATAGGTGTCCTGCTCGATGACCTGGAACGGCACCCCGCGCTGGCGCAGGTAGCCGGGCAGCACCTGCGCGTCGTAGCCGGGCTGCTTCTGGTCCAGGTGCACGGCGACCAGTTCGAAATCGACCGGCGCCTTGCGCCGCAACTCCAGCAGCACGTCCAGCAGGGTGTAGCTGTCCTTGCCGCCGGACAGGCAGACCATGACCTTGTCGCCCGCTTCGATCATGGCGTAGTCGGCGATGGCCTGGCCGGCGAGCCGGCGCAGGTGCTGCGCACGCAGGGCATCGACGCCCGTCGCCGGTCGCGGGGCCGGATCGCGGAGGAGGGAGGGCAGGACATGCGCGGTGCTCATCGAGCGCTCCATTGTACCGGCCGCGGCCGAAGCGTCCGGTTCCGCGCGCGCCCCATCCGCGACCTGGCCTGCCATGACGCTGGCCAGCCTGGCGGTGTAGGCTGCGGACGTGGATAGCCTGAGCCCATCCGAAATCAGCCAGCGGGTGTCCGAGTTGAGGCTCGAGCACCGCGACCTCGACGCCGCGATCGACCGCCTGGCCGCCGATATCCTCGCCGACGAACTGGCGATCAAGCGCCTCAAGAAGCGCAAGCTGTGGCTGAGGGACTGCATCTCCAGGCTGGAAAGCGCGCTGATCCCCGACGAGCCGGCCTGAGCGGGCCGCGCCGTCTGCGCGGCTGCTTACTGACCCACAGCGTCACCTTGAAACCCCGACCGGGCAGCCCGGCGCCCCGACCCGCGCCATAACGCGCCCGCAAGCGCTTCCGGCCCGTTGGCCCGATGCTTGCATGAACAACCCGGCAGCTTCTGTTTCCTCCCAGCAGGCATCGCCGGTGAATGACCACGCTCCACCTCTGCCCATGTCGACCCCGGCCTTCAGCGCCGGGGCCCGCGACGTGCTGCGGATGCCGGGAGCGCCGCTGGCCGAACCACTGCGGGTCCGCAGGATCCACTCGGGCGAGCAGCTGGGCGACGTGCAAAGGTTGCGCCGCGAGGTCTATTTCCAGGAACAGGGCCGCGACCGCCAGCGCAGCCGGCGCATTGCCGATGGCCTGGATGCCAGTGGCACGGTGCTGGTGGTCGAACAGAGCCGGCGCGCGGTGGCCACCCTGCGCGTGCACGATTTCGCCTCGCCGGCGGTGCAGGTCGAATTCGGCAGCCTGTTCCAGGTCGATCAGTTCGCCCGCACCTGGCCGCTGCAACGGCTTGCGGTCTGCACCCGGTTCGCGGTCCAGGCCGAACAACGGACCCAGCGCGTGGTCGATGCGCTGGTGATGGAGACCTACCGCCACGCCCACGAACATGGCATCCAGTTCGGACTGATCGCCTGCGCGCCGTTCCTGCATGGCGTGTTCGAGCACTACGGCTTCCGCGAATACCTGCCGCCGGCGGTGCTGCCCTCCGGCGCGGTACTGCTGCGCATGGCGCTGGTGGTCGACGATGCGGAAATGCTCCGCGAAAGCGCCTCGCCGCTGCTGCCCCTGGTCCGCAACCCGACTGCCGGGGACGCGGCGCGCGGATGGCTGACACGCAGCTTCCCGGAAAAGACCACGCTCTAGCTGCGAACCCTACGGTAACCCGCAGGGCAGACGGGGAGTCCGCGGCGCGCTGGGCTGTGACGCCCTTCGGCCGCCAGCGGCGTCCACCCGCCTGCCTGCCCCTATCGCTGCGGCCCGTCGGCACGTGTCGGCGATGATTTCACGGCACTGCCGTTAAGATCCCCACCGGACCCGGCGCCGTGGGTTTCGTTCGCTGCCCAGCGGCGGGATCGGCCGGTCAAGGAAGCCGCCATCGTGCAGGGAAACGCCATCTTTTGAACCAGCGCGCATGAAACTGTTCGACGACCTGGACGCGCTGTGGCAGCGACGCTACTGGCGCGCCGCCATCGTCGCCGCCGGCCTCGCCACCTTGGGCGTGGTGTTGCTGGGCGGCTTCGAGCGCGCCGCCTCGTCGGCCGCCGCAGATGCGCCGGACTCGCCGGCGGGCCGACGCATCGAAACCGGCGCCTTCGCCCTCACGCCCCTGTGCGCCTGGACCAGTGACCTGTATCCCGGCCAGCCGCAGGGCATGCGTGGCCAGCAGCAATACCTGGTCCTGCGCGTGCAGGTGGAGAGCCTGGCCGACGACTGGCTGGCGATGAGCGCCTACCTGGCCAAGGACGTGGTCTGGTTGGCCGACGGTCGCAGCGACCCCCGCGAACCCAAGTACACGCAGCGTGCCGATGACCACACTTTGCCGGTACTGCAACCCGCCCTGCCAACGCGTGTCGACCTGATCTGGGAAGTGCCTGCCGGCACCGCCCCGTCCCCCCAGCCTGCCTGGGGTGCCTACAAGCGCCGGCATGTGGAACGCGGTTACCTGGCCGGCGACGAGTTCTGGGTCCAGGACGGTCCCGGCTATCGCCTGCCGATCGCCTTGACCAGCGCCTGCGAGGGAGGTGCCCGATGAGGCTGGCCAAGACCCGTATGCCGATACGCTGGAGCCTGGTTGCGGCCACCCTTGCTGCCCTGGCCCTGATCGTGGTCCTGCGCAAGAACCAGCCGAGCTACGAGGAAAAGGTTGCGCCACTGACCGTGGCCGGCGCGATCGGCGCACCGGTCACGGCACGCAACTTCGAGGTGACGGTCAAGCGGGTGAAACTGGCGCGGGCCTATCGCATCGACGGGCGCTACAGCAACGACCCCAGCCAGGTGGTGCGTGCGGACGGGGTCTGGCTGTCGGCGTTGATCGAGGCCACCGCCACGCGGGAGGCGGGGTTCCTCAGTGCCCAGTTGCGCACCCGGGACGGCCGCCTGTACGCCGCTTCCGGCGGAGACCGGCCGAGGCTGGACGGCGTGAACCTGGCGGAGACCTCGCTGGCCACCGGCATCGCCGCCAGCGGCGCCTATTTCTTCGACGTGCCGGAGGCCCGGCTGGAGGGCGCCACCCTGCAGTTCTACTGGGGACTGGGCGCGCCGCCTGGCCTGGACCATCTGCTCGACATCGACCTGGGCCTTGATGCCCGGGCGCTGGCGGAGCTGCGCGAACAGGCGGTTCCGGAGCTGGACATGCGCACGCGGACCGACCAATGAACGGGGCGACCGGACATTCCTTGCAGCCCGGCTGGTGGAAGCGCAACCGCGCCTGGCTGGCGGGGTCGTTGGTGCTCGGCGCGCTAGCCTTTTACCTGCCCTGGCGCGATTCGCAGGCCGAACGCGCCCGGAGCGCGCCCAGCCATCGCATCGACGCTGCCGGCAAGGGCTGGAGCCAGTACGAGGGATCGGACTGGCGTATTGCCGGCGTGGAGTTCGAGCCCGGTGCGGGCAAGGCGGTGGCCGACTACCCGCATGCGCCCGGATCGCTGCTGCTGGTCCATTACCAGGTCAAGCCGGGCCCCGCGGCCACCGCGAAGCTGCTGGATCGATGCAGGGGCCGGCTGGTCGACGCCACGGGTCGACGCTGGCCGGCCAACGAGCCCTACAAGCTGGGCCGGCGCCTGCGTGATCGCGGCTTCAACGACAGTTGTGGCACCCGCCCCGGCGAATCGTTCGTTCGCGTCGAGGCCCGCCCCGGCCAGGCGTTCGACTTTAGCCATGCGTTCCTGTTGCCGCCGGGAACCCGGCCCGAGGGCCTGCGCGCCGAGCTTTTCTTTCCGCCCAGCACCACCACGCCGCACGGCAGCTATCTCAGTTTCCCGCTGCCGCCGGCCGCTCCCTAGCGGGCCGGGCCGCGCAGGCTGGCCATGGCGCGGTCGAAGGTCGCCGCCAGCAGCACGATCCGCAACAGCTCGGTGAACAGTGCGGGCCGCAGCGACAGCGGACCATTGACCAGCAGCGAAACGGGCGCGCCATACACCTGCCACTGGCGCCATTCGTGGGCACCGATCAGGTTCACCGCGAGCCGCCAGGCATGGGCATCGATGAAGGCCAGCAGTTGCCAGCCCACGCACAGCATCAGCAGCGCCGGCAGTCCGGCCCGGAGCACCAGGCGGATGCTGTTGAGGATGGGCAGGCCCTTGCTGGTCCAGCCGCCGCTCAACTTCTCGATCAGGCGCCGCCAGACCAGGTCCAGATGGCGATACCGGCGCGACACCAGGCGCAACCTGGCTTCGGCTGGATCCAGCCGGCGCCGGCGACGCAGGTCCATGCCGTAGACCAGCGCCGTGAGGGCGAGCCAGACCAGGGGCATCACCACGCCGCCCAGGCCGGTGCTGATGAAATCGAGCAAGGGGGCCAGCGCACGCTTGAGCGGCGCCAGCGAGAACATGCCGAGAAACGGGTTCTCCCACCAGTCGGCCACCGCCACGTAGGCCACGCGCGAATGCCACCACTCCCGCAAGGCGTTGTAGCCCCGCGCGATCACCGCGGCGCCGACGAACAGCCAGTAGGCCTCGCAGACCGCGACCACGACCGACCAGATCCCGTGGCCGCTGGACGCGAACCGGCGCTTGGCCAGCGCACGGAGTGCCCACGAGGCCAGCAGCGCCATCCACAAGCCGCGCAGGGCCAGGATGTCCTGCAGCGACTCGCGACGCTCGAAGGACACGCCGAAGATGTAACTCAGGGTGAAGTCCCGCTTGACCCCATCCAGCAGGCCCCAGCTCGCGTAATAGGCGAAGAACGGCAACAGCGCCACGGCCAGCACGTTGAGCCACGGCCTGGCCTGCGGCAAGGCCGGACCCGGACCCGCGCTATCGAGGCCGGGCAGGGAGGGACGCAGGACCAGGAACATCGCGATCACGCCGACCAGCTGGCTGACGATCAGCAGCGCGATCGCGGCGTAGGAGAGCAGCACGCTGGCCTCGGCCAGCCGGATCGCAACACCGAGCAGCAGGTCGTAGGCCACGCGCTGGGCGAAGAACCAGAACAGCAGCGCCGGCCAGTGCCGCCACAGCAACCTGCCCGCGAGCGCGGGAATCTGCATCCATGCCGGCTGGGGCGCGGCCGCCATGGCGGGAGCGGCGGAAGTTTGGCTGTTCATCCTTGTCGCCAGTGGCCGAGGGTCCGGCCGAACCCTAGCACGGCCCCTGGCGGAGGCCGCGTGATCAGTCGCTGTCGCCGCCCGCCGTGCTCGCTTCCTCGGGCCTGGCCGCTTCCGGGCTGACCCGTTCGATGGTGTGGCGCAGTTCGCG
>SEHC01000631.1 GCA_004173415.1 Lysobacteraceae bacterium | reverse complement strand
GTGGAGAGCGAAGTCGCGTTCCCCGGCCTGAACCCGCTGCAGTTCACCAATACGCCCAACAACGGCGTGGTGTTCTTCACCCTCAAGCCCTTCGACCAGCGCAAGAACAGCGCGGCGGCCATCACCGCCGAGTTGAACCAGAAGATCTCCGGGATCCAGGAAGGCTTCGCCTTCGCCCTGATGCCGCCGCCGATCCAGGGCCTGGGCAACGGTTCGGGCTGGTCGCTGTTCATCGAGGATCGCACCAACCTGGGTTACGGCGCGCTGCAGACCGCGGTGCAGTCGTTCCAGGGCGCGGCCTCGCAGACGCCGGGACTGGGCTTCCCGATCAGCAGCTACCAGGCCAACGTGCCGCAGCTGGATGCGGAAGTGGATCGGGTCAAGGCCAAGGCCCAGGGCGTGCCGCTGACCGAGTTGTTCGACACGCTGCAGACCTATCTGGGTTCGGCTTACGTCAACGACTTCAACATGTTCGGACGCACCTGGCAGGTGATCGCGCAGGCCGACGGCCAGTTCCGCGACAACGTCGAGGACATCGCCAACCTGCGCACCCGCAACGCCAACGGCGAAATGGTCCCGATCGGCTCGATGGTCGACATCAAGCGGACCTACGGCCCCGACCCGGTGATCCGCTTCAATGGCTACCCGGCCGCCGACCTGCTGGGCGAGGCCGACCCGCGGGTGATGTCCTCGGGCGAAGCGATGGCCAAGGTGACCGAGCTGGCCGGGCAGGTGCTGCCGCCGGGCATGGCCATCGACTGGAGCGACCTGAGCTACCAGCAGGCCACCCAGGGCAAGGCCGCGCTGGTGGTGTTCCCGCTGGCGGTGCTGCTCGCCTTCCTGGTGCTGGCCGCCCTGTACGAAAGCTGGACCCTGCCGCTGGCGGTGATCCTGATCGTGCCGATGACCCTGCTGTCGGCATTGCTGGGCGTGTGGGCGACCGGCGGTGACAACAACGTGTTCGTGCAGGTCGGCCTGGTGGTGCTGATGGGCCTGGCGTGCAAGAACGCGATCCTGATCGTCGAGTTCGCCCGTGAACTGGAACTGCAGGGCAAGGGCATCGTGGAGGCGGCGCTGGAAGCCTGCCGCCTGCGCCTGCG
>SEHC01000630.1 GCA_004173415.1 Lysobacteraceae bacterium | reverse complement strand
GCGCGGCTGGCGCCAGCGCCGGGCACTCCACAACGAGCCCAGTACTACCGCTGGATGCTGTTCATGGCCAATACGCTGATGCCGGCCTACCGGGCCTGGTTCTATGCGCCGGAAGTGGCGGGCGAGGGCAATGCCGAAGCGGTGCGCGAACACGCGCGCCTGAAGATCGAGGGCGCCTGGCAGCGGGTCGCCGGGCACCTGCAGGACCACGGTCCCTACCTGCTGGGCGAGGACCTGTCGGCGGCGGACTTCCTGCTGACCATGCTGATGCGCTGGTCCCGCAACATGCCGAAGCCCAGCGACAGCTGGCCGGCCTTGCTGACCCATGCGACCCGGATGAAGGCGCGCCCGGCGTTCGCCGAAACCTGCGCGCGCGAGTCGCTCACCGACTGGGCCTGAGCCGCCCTGCTGCTGACCGTTGAACCCGCTGGGCCGCGCGGTTGGCTGCGACCGGAATCCGCCCTGGCGCCGTCAGAACCACTCCAGCAGGGAAACCCCCAGGCCGACGTAGGTCGAACGGTGGTTGTAGTCGATCAGGCTTTCGCCATAGCCGTGGAAGACCTGCAGGTGCCCGCGCAAGGTACGGTCGATGGGAAAGCCCCAGTCCACCTGCAGCGATCCATGCGACTTGTCGCCACCGCGCAGCGAGTGCCGGCCCAGCAGCGAGAATTCATGGCCGCCCTTGTTGTAAACCAGCATCGCGTCGCCGCGACCGATGTAGTCCTCGATATCGGGATTGTCGTCGTCGCTGCCCTCGGGCACGCGCCACCAGGGACGGATCACGAACGCCCAGTTCTCGCGGTCCAGGCCGATGTTGGCCACCACCCGGTTCCAGCTGCGCGAGAGCGGCACGCCCCGGCCATTGGACTGGTGGTTGATGCCGATGCCGGCCATGCGCCCCTTCCATCCGGCCACGCTGTAGTTGTTGCGGAACACGAGCATGACCTCGGGTTCGTAGTTGGTCTCGCGGAACGGCCGCGACTGCTCGCCGTTGTAGACCTGCCAGCGCGAGCTCTGGGTATAGGCGCCCCACAGGTCGCCGTTGTCGCCGAACAGGTTCTCGGCGAACTTGGTCTTGAAGCTCAGCTGGAACTTGGTTTC
>SEHC01000629.1 GCA_004173415.1 Lysobacteraceae bacterium | reverse complement strand
GGTGGCCACACCCCCGCCGAGGTCGGCAAGACCATCCAGGAAAAGCTCTCGGCCTACGTGCGCGACCCGCAGGTCGCGGTGATCCTGACCGAACTGCGCAGCCATGAATTCCTGTCGCGGGTGCGGGTGACCGGCGCGGTGCGCCAGCCGGTATCGATACCCTACCGCCAGGGCATGACCGTGCTCGACGCGGTGCTCGCCGCTGGCGGCACCACCGAGTTCGCCGCGCCGAACCGTTCCAACCTGTATCGCCGCACCGGCAGCACCACCAAGCCGTACGCGGTCGAACTGGACCGGATCCTCAAGCGCGGCGACCTGTCGACCAATTTCTATGTCGCCCCCGGCGACGTGATCACCATTCCGGAACGCGTCCTGTGAGCAACGCTTCTACGGCCTGGCATTCGCCCGAGGCATCCAAGGAAAATTCGCTGTTGTCCCTGTTGCCGGTGGTGCGCAAGGAGGCGGGCAGGCGCCCGGTGACCCTGGCCGCGCTGTTCACCGGCATCGCCCTGCTGGCCCTGGTCGCCGGCATGCTCATCCCCAAGCGCTACACCTCCTCGACCATCATCCTGGTCGAGGACCGCAACATCATCGCCCCGCTGATGGAAGGCCGCGCGGTCGCCACCAGCGTGGTCGACCGCGCCAGCATCCTCAAGGAGGTCGCGTTCAGCCGCAAGGTCATGGACGAGATCCTGGCCACCGGCGGATGGCTGGAGGAAAAGCCCGACGCGCTCGAGCGGGAGAAGCTGATCGAGAAGATCATCGGCCGCACGGCGGTCACCAACCCGCGCGCCAACCTGATCCAGATCAACTACACCGATTCGGATCCGGACCGCGCCTACCGCATCACCAAGCGCTACGCCGACCTGGTGATCCAGGAAAGCCTGTCGACCAAGGAACGCGAGAGCAGCGAGGCCTACCAGTTCATCGATTCGCAGGTGCGCCAGTACCACGCCAAGCTGACCGACGCCGAAGCCATGCTCGAGCGCTACCGCAGCGCCAACCCCGACGCCCGCCCCGGGGTCGAGGCCGACATCAATTCGCGCATCGGCGAACTGCGGCGCGTGGTCGAGACCTCCAAGCTCGAGCTCATCGACCTGAA
>SEHC01000165.1 GCA_004173415.1 Lysobacteraceae bacterium | reverse complement strand
CTGCTCGGCTTCGTGCAGGCCAACGCACGCAAGTTGAACGATGCCCTGGATGCGTCCCTGGACCGGCGTTTCGACTACTTCGGCCTGCGCACGCTGTACGACCGCTACCTGCTGCGCCACCCGCACACGCGCAAGGTCATCGAGACGCCGCAGCAGTTCTTCCTGCGCATCGCCTGCGCGCTGAGCGAGGACGTGCCCGAGGCGCTGGCCCTGTACCGGCGCATGGGCAACCTGGACTACCTGCCCAGCTCGCCGACCCTGTTCAACGCCGGCACCACCCACGAACAGCTGTCCAGCTGCTTCCTGCTGGACTCGCCACAGGACTCGCTGGAATCGATCTACCAGAAGTACGGCGACATCGCCCAGCTGTCCAAGTTCAGCGGTGGCATCGGCGTCAGCTTCACCCGGGTGCGCTCGCGCGGCTCGCTGATCAAGTCCACCAACGGCCATTCCAACGGCATCGTGCCGTGGCTGAAGACGCTGGACTCCTCGGTGGCGGCGGTCAACCAGGGCGGCAAGCGCAAGGGCGCGGCCTGCGTATACCTGGAGCCATGGCATGCGGACGTGGAGGAGTTCCTGGAGCTGCGCGACAACACCGGCGACGAGGCGCGACGCACGCACAACCTCAACCTGGCGAACTGGATCCCCGACCTGTTCATGCAACGCGTCGAGGCCGACGCCGACTGGTCGCTGTTCGACCCGCGCGTGGTGCCGGAATTCACCGACCTGTTCGGCGCCGATTTCGAGCGCGCCTACGCCCAGGCCGAACTGCAGGGCAGGGCGCTGAAGTCGATCAAGGCCAGGGAGCTGTACGGGCGGATGATGCGCACTCTGGCCCAGACCGGCAACGGCTGGATGACCTTCAAGGACAAGTGCAACCGCGCCAGCAACCAGACCGCGAAGGCCGGCAACGTCATCCACCTGTCCAACCTGTGCACCGAAATCCTGGAAGTCACTTCCGATGGCGAGACCGCGGTGTGCAACCTGGGTTCGATCAACCTCAGCCACCACCTGGACGAGAGCCTGGACGACCGAAGCCCGGCCTTCGATTTCGACAAGCTCGCCGAGACCGTGCGCCTGGCCGTGCGCCAGCTGGACCGGGTGATCGACCTGAATTTCTATCCGATCGAAACCGCGCGTCGCGGCAACCTTCGCTGGCGTCCGGTCGGACTGGGCGTGATGGGCCTGCAGGACGTGTTCTTCAAGCTGCGCCTGCCGTTCGACGGCGCCGACGCACGCTTCCTGTCGGCGAAGATCGCCGAGACCATCTACTACCACGCCCTGGAAACCTCGGTCGAACTCGCCGAGGAACGCGGCCGCCATCCTTCGTTTGCCGACACGCGCGCTGCCAATGGCGAGTTGCAGTTCGACGCCTGGGGCGTGGTGCCGGCCGAGGGCGACCGCTGGGAAGCCCTGCGCGAACGCATCCAGGCAAGCGGCCTGCGCAACTCGCTGCTGATCGCCATCGCCCCGACCGCGACCATTGCCTCCATCGCCGGCTGCTACGAATGCGTCGAACCCCAGACCAGCAACCTGTTCAAGCGCGAGACCCTGTCGGGTGACTTCCTCCAGGTCAACCGCTACCTGGTCGTCGAGCTGAAGAAGCTGGGCCTGTGGACGCCCGAAGTGCGCGACGAGATCAAGCAGGCCGAAGGGTCGATCCAGGGCATCGCCCGCATCCCGCAGGCCTTGCGCGAGGTCTACCGCACCACCTGGGAAGTGCCGATGCGCTCGCTGATCGACATGGCCGCCGACCGCGGCGCCTTCATCGACCAGTCGGCCTCGCTGAACCTGTTCATGGAAAGCCCGAGCATCGGCGCCATGTCCTCCATGTACATGTATGCGTGGAAGAAGGGCATCAAGACGACGTATTACTTGCGTTCGCGTCCGGCCACGAAGATTGCGAAGACGACCTTGGGCAATACGACGGCTGTCGCACCGAAACAGGAATACACGCCGGCCGAAGCGGTGAGTTGTTCATTGGAGAATCCCGAGAGTTGCGAGGCGTGTCAGTAGTCGTAATTCGCCCCCTCCCCCGCTTGCGGGGGAGGGCTGGGGTGGGGGCCAGCCGCAAAATGCTGAAATCCACCGCTCCCCTATCGGTAGAAAGCCGATTTCCGACTCCTTTTGAATCCATAACAAGCAAACGCGATCCGGCTTCGCTCGCCCCCATCCCAACCTTCCCCCGCAAGCGGGGGAAGGGGCCAGTCCCGAGAAACCCATGTCCACTCACAACCAGCAACTCCTGCTCAGTCCCGGCTTCGAACTCACCCTGCGCCCCATGCGCTATCCGCAGTTCTACGAGATGTACCGCGATGCCATCCGCAACACCTGGACGGTGGAGGAAGTGGACTTCTCGCTGGACACCAGCGACCTGAAGAACAAGTTCGGGCCGGCCGAGCGGCACCTGATCGAGCGCCTGATCGCGTTCTTCGCCACCGGCGATTCCATCGTCTCCAACAACCTCGTGCTGAACCTGTACCAGCACATCAACGCGCCGGAAGCGCGCATGTACCTGTCGCGGCAGCTGTACGAGGAAGCGCTGCACGTGCAGTTCTACCTGACGTTGCTGGACACCTACCTGCCCGACCCGAACGAACGCGCCAAGGCCTTCGCTGCGGTCGAGAACATACCCTCGATCCGGCGCAAGGCCGAGTTCTGCTTCAAGTGGATCGATTCGTTGCAGGGCGTGCAGCGCATCGAGACGCGCGAGCAGCGCCGTCAGTTCCTGCTCAACCTGGTCTGCTTCGCCGGCTGCATCGAAGGCCTGTTCTTCTTCGGCGCCTTCGCCTACGTCTACTACCTGCGCTCGCGCGGCCTGCTTCACGGGCTGGCGTCGGGGACCAACTGGGTGTTCCGCGACGAGAGCGCGCACATGGCCTTCGCCTTCGAGGTGATCCGCACCGCGCGCGACGAAGAGCCGGACCTGTTCGACGACGACCTCAAGGCCCAGGTGGTGCAGATGATGGGCGAGGCGGTGGACTGCGAGGTCGCCTTCGCCGAGGACACGCTCAGTGGCGGCGTCGCCGGCCTGTCGATCCGGGACATGCGCCAGTACCTGGAGTACTGCGCCGACCAGCGCATGGTCCAGCTGGGCATGCCCAGGCATTTCGGCAGCAGCAACCCGTTTCCGTTCATGGACCTGCAGGACGTGCAGGAACTGACCAACTTCTTCGAGCGCCGGGTCTCCGCCTACCAGGTCGGGGTGCAGGGCGAGGTCGGTTTCGACCACGCGTTCTGATACCCCCAGGATCAGGGCCTGCCCGCGATGCTCCCCGCGACATCGCACGAAGCATCGCGGACAGGGCCCGCTGCTGCAGCATGTGCCGCGACCGACTTGCCGCGTCCACGCTAAACCTGTCCAATGGGGCTGTGCTCACTCCGCCCGACCGACCCTCGATGAACCGCCGCCGCTTCCTCGCGGTGGGCGCTGCCTTGGGCACGGCGACGGGGCTGCCACTGGATGCGCTGGCAGCAAGCTGTCGCAAGCCGTCCGGTCCATGGATTCCAACGGACGATTTCCTCGCCGACTTGCCACGCATCATGCGGGCGTTCGCCGTACCGGGTGTCGGCATTGCGGTGGTCGAAAACGGTGAAGTCACCTGGAGCCGCGGCTTCGGCGTGACCAATGCCATGAGTCGCTCACCGGTCGACGCACGCACGGTGTTCGAGGACGCATCCCTGAGCAAGCCGGTGTTCGCCTACCTGGTCATGCAGCTGGTGGACCAGGGCCTGATCGACCTGGATGTACCGCTGGTGCGCTACCGGCGCCCGGAATACCTTGCCAAGCATGCGTGGATCGAGCGGATCACCACGCGCGACGTGCTGCGCCATTCCACCGGCCTGCCCAACTGGCGCGCCTCGCCGGCGACCGAGCAACTGCTGCCGATGGTCGAGCCGGGCACCCGCATCGACTATTCCGGCGAGGCGATCTTCTGGTTGCAGCTGGCGGTGGAGGCAGTGACCGGCCAGAGCCTGGACGAATCGATGCAGGCGCGGCTGTTCGGCCCGGCCGGCATGCGCGACAGCAGCTACACCTGGAACGACGACCTCGGCGCGCGCTCGGTGTATGGCCACCGCCCCCACGACCCGCCCGGCGAGGGCCTGCCTCCGCAGATGTTCCGCGAGCAATGGGGCTACGCCCAGCAGGTCGCCGCGCGCTGGGGCAAGCCGCTGTCGTCGTGGAAGTACGCGGACGCAGCGCGCGCGCTGCCCGAAGTGATGGCCCTGGCGCCCGCCGGACTGGTGACCTGGCCGGGCGATATCCTCGCCAACGCGGCGGCCAGCCTGCGCACCACGGTGCAGGACTATGCCACCTTCATGACCCTGGCCATGACCCGCAAGCAGCGCGCGTCGTGGGAACTCAGCGAGGCCACGCGGCGGGCGATGCTCACCCCGCAGATCAGGATCCCCGGGCGCTGGACCGAGAAAGGACTCGGCTGGAACATGGAGGCCACGCCGGACGGCCCCGTCTTCTACCACTCCGGCAGCAACGGCGGCATCTTCAAGAATTTCGCGGTCGGCGATGCGCAGCGCCGCCGCGGGATCGTGGTCCTGACCAACGGCGGCAGCGGCTCCTTCGTCCACCAGCGCGTCGTGCGTGCCGCCACCGGTTACGACCTGCTGTCCTACGACCTGTAGATCCGGGCTTGCGTGGAGGTTCCGGCGGCGTAGCTGCGGGCTAGCCCGGACCTGCAAATCGCGATGCGGGAAGGCTAGTATCGGCGCATGCGCCCCGACTACATCCTGACCCTGTCGTGTCCGGACCGCACCGGCATCGTCTACCGGGTGACCGGGCTGCTCTACGACCTGGGCTGCAACATCCTCGATGCGCAGCAGTTCGGCGACGAGGAAAGCGCGCGCTTCTTCCTGCGCGTGCACTTCGACCTGCCCGATCCGTCCGAAGCCCCGACCCTGCAGGAAGGCCTGGCGTCGCTGGCCGACAGTTTCGGCATGGACTGGAACCTGCACGATGCGCGCCGGCGCGCGCGGCTGCTGGTCCTGGTCAGCCGCCACGGCCACTGCCTCAACGACCTGCTGTTCCGCGCGCACAGCCGCCAGTTGCCGGTGGACATCGCCGCGGTGGCGTCCAACCACGGCGACTTCGCCGCCCTTTCGAGCTCCCATGGGGTTCCCTTCCACCACCTGCCGGTGGATGCCGCCAGCAAGCCCGCGCAGGAAGCGCGGATCCTCTCGCTGGTGGAACGCGAGCGCATCGACCTGGTGGTGCTGGCGCGCTACATGCAGATCCTGTCGCCGGAACTGTGCGCGGCGCTGGCCGGGCGCGCGATCAACATCCACCACAGCTTCCTGCCCAGCTTCAAGGGCGCCCGCCCCTATCACCAGGCGCATCGCCGCGGGGTCAAGATCATCGGCGCCACC
>SEHC01000628.1 GCA_004173415.1 Lysobacteraceae bacterium | reverse complement strand
TCCTTGGTCGGCGGCTCGCCGGGACGCATCATGCGGTAGATCTCGACCAGCGCTTCGAGCTGGGTCTTGGACGGGTCGATCCGCAGGGTGTTGGAGATGTACGGGCCGCGATCAAGGTCGTTGACCCACAGCGTGCCCACGGCATCCACGCCGGCCTTGCGGAACTTGGCCAGCTGCTCCTCGGTGAGCTCGTCGTTGGCGGTGGCCAGCAACTCGCCGGTGGCCGCGTCGATCACGTCGTGCGACAGGATCCGGCCGACGATGTAGTCGTCCGGCACGGCCAGCGCGGCGATGCCGGACTGCTCCAGCTGCTTGACGTGGCGCGCGGTGATGCGCTTGCCGGCTTCGACGATGATCTTGTCGCCATCGGCCAGGTCGAAGTTGAGGGTCTCGCCGCGCAGGCGCTCGGCCACCAGCTCCAGCTGCACGCCCTCGCCTTCCGGCAGGATGTGGAAGGTGTTGATGTCGAAGAACTCGTTGAGCATTTCTTCGTTGTTGTAGCCCAGCGCGCGCAGCAGGATGGTCACCGGCAACTTGCGGCGACGGTCGATGCGGGTGAACAGCGCGTCCTTGGGGTCGAACTCGAAGTCCAGCCAGGAGCCGCGATAGGGAATGATGCGGGCGCTGTACAGCAGCTTGCCCGAGCTGTGGGTCTTGCCACGGTCATGGTCGAAGAACACGCCCGGCGAACGGTGCAGCTGCGACACGATGACGCGCTCGGTGCCGTTGACGATGAAGGTGCCGTTGTCGGTCATGAGCGGGATCTCGCCCAGGTAGACCTCCTGCTCCTTGACGTACTTGATGGCCTTGGTCGACGACTCGCGGTCGTAGATCACCAGGCGCACGGTCACGCGCAGCGGCGCGCCGTAGCTGAGGCCGCGGTTGCGGCACTCGCGCTCGTCGAACACCGGGTCGCCGAGCTTGTAGCCGACGTATTCCAGCGCGGCGTTGCCGCTGTAGCTGGAGATCGGGAACACCGACTTCAATGCGGCGTGCAGACCGTGGTCGACGCGCTTGGAAGGCTCGATGTTCTCCTGCAGGAACGAGCGGTAGGAATCGACCTGGATGGCCAGCAGGAACGGGACCTCGAGGATCGAGCGCTGCTT
>SEHC01000164.1 GCA_004173415.1 Lysobacteraceae bacterium | reverse complement strand
GACCTTGATCGCGGCCCGTACATCTCCAACACCCTGCGGATCGACCCGTCCAAGACCCAGCTCGAAGCGCTGGTCGAGATCTACCGCATGATGCGTCCCGGCGAGCCGCCGACCAAGGACGCCGCGCAGAACCTGTTCCACAACCTGTTCTTCACCTTCGAGCGCTACGACCTGTCGGGCGTCGGCCGGATGAAGTTCAACCGCCGTGTCGGCCGCAAGGAAGTCACCGGCGAGTCCGTGCTGTTCGACAACAAGTACTTCGGCAACCGCAACGACGACGAGTCCAAGCGCCTGGTCGCCAGCCAGGGCGAGACTTCCGACATCCTGGAAGTGATCAAGGTCCTGACCGAGATCCGCAACGGTCGCGGCACCGTCGACGACATCGACCACCTGGGCAACCGCCGCGTGCGTTCGGTCGGCGAAATGGCCGAGAACGTGTTCCGCGTGGGCCTGGTCCGCGTCGAGCGCGCGGTCAAGGAACGCCTGTCGATGGCCGAGAGCGAAGGCTTGACCCCGCAGGAGCTGATCAACGCCAAGCCGGTGGCTGCCGCGATCAAGGAGTTCTTCGGTTCCTCGCAGCTGTCCCAGTTCATGGACCAGAACAACCCGCTGTCGGAAGTCACCCACAAGCGTCGCGTCTCGGCCCTGGGCCCGGGCGGCCTGACCCGTGAGCGCGCCGGCTTCGAAGTGCGCGACGTGCACCCGACCCATTACGGCCGCGTCTGCACCATCGAAACCCCGGAAGGCCCGAACATCGGCCTGATCAACTCGCTGGCCGTGTACGCGCGGACCAACAGCTACGGTTTCCTCGAGACCCCGTACCGCAAGGTCGTGGACGGCCAGATCACCGACGAGATCGAGTACCTGTCGGCGATCGAGGAAAACGAGTTCGTCATCGCGCAGGCCAACGCCCTGCATGACGACAGCAGCCGCCTTACCGAGCAGTTCGTGCCGTGCCGCCACCAGGGCGAGTCGCTGCTGAAGCCGCCGGGCGAGGTGGACTTCATGGACGTGTCGCCGATGCAGACCGTGTCGATCGCGGCCGCGCTGGTCCCATTCCTGGAGCACGACGACGCCAACCGCGCGCTGATGGGCGCCAACATGCAGCGCCAGGCCGTGCCGACGCTGCGTGCGCAGAAGCCGCTGGTCGGCACCGGCATCGAACGTGCCGTGGCCCGCGACTCCGGCGTGACCGTGAACGCGCGTCGTGGTGGCGTGATCGAACAGATCGACGCCGCCCGCATCGTGGTCAAGGTCAACGAGAGCGAGATCGGCGACGGCACCGACGCCGGCGTCGACATCTACAACCTGATCAAGTACACCCGTTCCAACCAGAACACCTGCATCAACCAGACCCCGCTGGTCAACGTGGGCGACGTCATCGAGCGCGGCGACGTGCTGGCCGACGGCCCGTCCACCGACATCGGCGAGCTGGCCCTGGGCCAGAACATGCTGATCGCGTTCATGCCCTGGAACGGCTACAACTTCGAGGACTCCATCCTGCTCTCCGAGCGCGTGGTGGAAGAGGATCGCTACACCACGATCCACATCGAGGAACTGACCTGCGTGGCCCGCGACACCAAGCTGGGGCCGGAGGAAATCTCCGCCGACATCCCCAACGTGTCCGAGCAGGCGCTTAACCGCCTGGATGAATCCGGCGTGGTGTACATCGGCGCCGAAGTGCGTGCCGGCGACATCATGGTCGGCAAGGTGACGCCGAAGGGCGAAAGCCAGCTGACCCCGGAAGAGAAGCTGCTGCGGGCGATCTTCGGCGAGAAGGCGTCCGACGTTAAGGACAGCTCGCTGCGCGTGCCCCCGGGCATGGACGGCACCGTCATCGACGTGCAGGTCTTCACCCGCGACGGCATCGAGAAGGACAAGCGCGCGCGCCAGATCGAGGAAAACGAGATCAAGCGCGTCAAGAAGGACTTCGACGACCAGTTCCGGATCCTCGAGAACGCGATCTTCGCGCGCCTGCGTCCGCTGCTGGTGGGCAAGGTCGCCAATGGCGGCGCCAACCTCAAGAAGGGCGACACGATCAGCGACGCCTACCTGGACGGCCTGAAGAAGGCCGACTGGTTCGCGATCCGGATGAAGGACGACGACGCCTCCGACGCCATCGAGCGTGCGCAGAAGCAGATCCAGGCGCACGAGAAGGAATTCGAGCGTCGCTTCGCCGACAAGCGCGGCAAGATCACCGCCGGCGACGACCTCGCCCCGGGCGTCCTGAAGATGGTCAAGGTGTACCTGGCGGTCAAGCGCCGCATCCAGCCGGGCGACAAGATGGCCGGCCGCCACGGCAACAAGGGCGTGGTCTCGACGATCGTTCCGGTCGAGGACATGCCCTATGCCGCCGACGGCAGCACCGTCGACATCGTGCTCAACCCGCTGGGCGTGCCGTCGCGCATGAACATCGGCCAGATCCTGGAAGTCCACCTGGGCTGGGCCGCCAAGGGCCTGGGCCAGAAGATCCAGAAGATGCTCGATGCGCAGGCCAAGGTCGCCGACCTGCGCAAGTTCCTCGACCAGATCTACAACCACGACCTTAAGCTGGGCGAACAGCGGGTCAACCTGGGTGAATTCAGCGACGACGAGCTGTTGAAGCTGGCCGGCAACCTGACCGACGGCGTGCCGATGGCGACGCCGGTGTTCGACGGCGCGGCCGAGTCCGAGATCAAGCACATGCTCGAACTCGCCGACCTGCCGATCAGCGGCCAGACCCAGCTTTACGACGGCCGTACCGGCGAGGCGTTCGATCGCCACACCACCATCGGCTACATGCACATGCTGAAGCTGAACCATCTGGTCGACGACAAGATGCACGCCCGTTCGACCGGTCCGTACTCGCTCGTCACCCAGCAGCCGCTGGGCGGCAAGGCGCAGTTCGGCGGCCAGCGCTTCGGCGAGATGGAAGTCTGGGCGCTGGAAGCCTATGGCGCGGCGCACACCCTGCAGGAAATGCTGACGGTCAAGTCGGACGACGTGCAGGGCCGCAACCAGATGTACAAGAACATCGTCGACGGCGAACACGAGATGGTCGCGGGCATGCCGGAGTCCTTCAACGTGCTGGTGAAGGAAATCCGCTCGCTCGCCATCAACATGGAATTGGAAGAGTGACCTGACGCCGGGGCCGGCCACGCGCAAGCGTCGGCCGGCATCCGGATCGCACTCGCCCCAATCCCTCGACACAAGATTTTCCTCCTACCCGGAGAAACAAAATGAAAGACCTGCTCAACCTCTTCAACCAGCAGCGCCAGTCGCTGGATTTCGACGCCATCAAGATTGCGCTGGCTTCGCCCGACCTGATCCGGTCGTGGTCCTTCGGCGAAGTGAAGAAGCCGGAAACCATCAACTACCGTACCTTCAAGCCCGAGCGCGATGGCCTGTTCTGCGCCGCGATCTTCGGACCGATCAAGGACTACGAGTGCCTGTGCGGCAAGTACAAGCGCATGAAGCACCGCGGCGTGGTCTGCGAGAAGTGCGGCACCGAGGTGACCCTGGCCAAGGTGCGCCGCGAGCGCATGGGCCACATCGACCTGGCTTCGCCCGTCGCCCACATCTGGTTCCTCAAGTCGCTGCCCTCGCGCATCGGCCTGATGCTGGACATGACCCTGCGCGACATCGAGCGGGTGCTGTACTTCGAAGCCTACGTGGTCACCGAGCCGGGCCTGACCCCGCTCGAGCGCCGCCAGTTGCTGACCGAAGAGCAGTTCATGACCGCGCGCCAGGAATACGGCGACGACTTCGATGCGGCCATGGGCGCCGAGGCGGTCTACGACCTGCTGCGCACCATCGACCTGCAGTCGGAGATGGTGACCCTGCGCGAGGAAATCGCCAGCACCGGTTCGGAAACCAAGCTCAAGCGCCTGACCAAGCGGATCAAGCTGGTCGAGGCCTTCCTCGAGTCCGGCAACCGTCCCGAGTGGATGGTGATGACCGTGCTGCCCGTGCTGCCGCCGGACCTGCGTCCGCTGGTTCCGCTGGACGGCGGCCGTTTCGCCACCTCCGACCTCAACGACCTGTACCGCCGCGTCATCAACCGCAACAACCGCCTGCGCCGCCTGCTGGAGCTCAATGCCCCGGACATCATCGTGCGCAACGAAAAGCGCATGTTGCAGGAATCGGTGGACGCGCTGATGGACAACGGCCGTCGCGGCCGCGCCATCACCGGCACCAACAAGCGCCCGCTGAAGTCGCTTGCCGACATGATCAAGGGCAAGCAGGGCCGATTCCGCCAGAACCTGCTCGGCAAGCGCGTCGACTACTCCGGCCGTTCGGTCATCGTGGTCGGCCCGTACCTCAAGCTGCACCAGTGCGGCCTGCCGAAGAAGATGGCGCTGGAGCTGTTCAAGCCGTTCGTGTTCGCCAAGCTGCAGCGTCGCGGGCTGGCCACCACGATCAAGGCCGCGAAGAAGCTGGTCGAGCGCGAAGAGGCGGAAGTCTGGGACATCCTGGAGGAAGTCATCCGCGAGCACCCGGTACTGCTGAACCGCGCGCCGACCCTGCACCGCCTGGGCATCCAGGCGTTCGAGCCGGTGCTGATCGAGGGCAAGGCCATCCAGCTGCATCCGCTGGTCTGCACCGCCTTCAACGCCGACTTCGACGGTGACCAGATGGCCGTGCACGTCCCGCTCAGCCTCGAGGCCCAGCTGGAAGCGCGCGCGCTGATGATGTCCACCAACAACATCCTGTCGCCGGCCAACGGCGAGCCGATCATCGTGCCGTCGCAGGACGTGGTGCTGGGCCTGTATTACATGACCCGCGCCCTGGAGAACAAGAAGGGCGAGGGCATGGCCTTCGCCAACATCGCCGAGGTCAAGCGCGCCTACGACAACCGCGTGGTCGAGCTGCATGCCAAGGTCAAGGTCCGCATCACCGAGGTCGTGACCGACGAGGACGGCAACAAGAACAAGCAGGCCAGCATCGTGGAAACCACGATCGGCCGCGCGTTGCTGGCCGAGATCCTGCCCGAGGGCCTGCCGTTCGCGCTGGCCAACACCGAGTTGAACAAGAAGGCAATCAGCCGCCTGATCAACTCCAGCTACCGCATGCTGGGCCTGAAGGACACGGTCGTGTTCGCCGACAAGCTGATGTACACCGGTTTCGCGTACGCAACGCGCGCCGGCGTGTCTATCGGCATCGACGACATGCTGATCCCGATCGAGAAGAAGGGCATCCTGGGAGAGGCCGAGGCCGAAGTCCTCGAGATCCAGGAGCAGTACCAGAGCGGCCTGGTCACCGCCGGCGAGCGCTACAACAAGGTGGTCGACATCTGGTCGCGTACCAACGAGCGCATCGCCAAGGCGATGATGGACACCATCGGTACCGACAAGGTGCAGAACGCCAAGGGCGAGACCATCAACGAGAAGTCGATGAACTCGCTGTACATCATGGCCGACTC
>SEHC01000627.1 GCA_004173415.1 Lysobacteraceae bacterium | reverse complement strand
CGAAGCTTGCCATCGTGCTGCGCGCATTGGTTGCTGGAAAGGCGGACGGCGAGGCATTGGAACGCATGGGACTGGCATCGCCCAGGACGATCGCCCACCGGGTTGAGGCAAAGCTGGTTGCGTTGGGATTACGTCAGACCCGCAACTGATATGAAAACAATCAAAGGTCGTCATCCCGGCGAAAGCCGGGATCCACCCTGATGCACCTGTGACCAGCTGACGTTCGCGCGCTTGCAGGTGGGTCCCGGCTTTCGCCGGGATGACGATCCTTTTTCCTACAACCGGCGTGCCACGACAGGCATTGCCCCGCAAGCAGCTCAGCCCAGCGACTTCGCCGCTTCCACCACTTTCTCGGCGGTGATGCCGAAGTACGGGTACAGGGCCTCGGCCGGGGCGGAGGCGCCGAAGCTGTCGATGCCGATGACCGCGCCGTCCAGGCCCACGTACTGGCGCCAGAAGCCGGTGACCCCCGCTTCGATCGCCACGCGCCTGCGCACCGCGTTCGGCAGCACCGATTCGCGGTACTCGGCCGGCTGGCGGTCGAACACGTCGGTCGAGGGCATCGACACCACGCGCGTCTTCAGCCCGGATGCGTCCAAGGTGGCCTTGGCCTGCGTGGCCAGCCCCACTTCGGAACCGGTGGCGATCAGGATCACGTCGGGATTGCCGCCTTCGGCATCGGCCAGCACATAGCCGCCGCGTGCGATGTCGGCGACCTGCGCTTCGCTGCGCGGCTGGTGCTGGAGGTTCCGTAATCGCTGAACACCAGGAAGGTCGCATCGAACGGAATGAAGCCGCCATGCAGGGCCAGGCCGTTGCTGATCGCGGTCATGGCGAATTCGCGCACGCCGTAATACACGTAGTTGGCGAACGGATCGTCGCTGGCCACCGACTTGCTGGCCTTCCACAGGGTCAGGTTGGAATGGGCCAGGTCGGCCGAACCGCCGACCAGTTCCGGCAGCAGCGGCGCGAAGGCCTCGATGGCCATCTGCGAGGCCTTGCGCGAGGCGACGACGGGGCCGTCCGCCTGCAGCTTGGCAATGAAGGCGTTGGCGGAGTCGACGAAGCCTGCCGGCAACTCGCCCAGCGAGCGGCGGGAGAACTCGGCCGCTTCACTGGCATGCGCGGCGGCGTACTGGTCGCGCAAGGCATTCCAGCGGTCCTCGCGCTCCTTGCCGGCGTCGCCGGCGCGCCAGCCGGCGTAGACCTGCTCGGGGATCTCGAACGGGCCGTGCGGCCACTCCAGCTGGACCCGCGCAGCGGCCAGCTCGTCCTTGCCCAGCGGGGCGCCGTGGCTGGATTCCTTGCCCTGCTTGTTGGGGGCGCCAAAGCCGATCGTGGTGCGGCAGCAGATCAGGGTCGGCTTGTCGCCGGCCTTGAGCGCGGTGTCGATGGCGGTCTTGATCTCGACCGCATCGTGCCCGTTGACGTTGCGGATCAC
>SEHC01000163.1 GCA_004173415.1 Lysobacteraceae bacterium | reverse complement strand
GCTGGGAACTGCACGGTCCCGATGGCGACATCCGCCGGGTGGACATCCAGCCGCGTCTGTCCGGGTTCGACTTCCCTTTGCTGCAGTCGATGGCGCGCGGCGGTTTCGGCATCACCCTGCTGCCCGAGACCGTATGCGCGGACCTGGTGCGCAAGGGGGAACTGGAAGTGGTGTTGCCTCAGTGGACCTTGCCGCAGGGCATCTGCCATGCGGTGTTCGCCTCGCGCCGGGGCATGTTGCCGGCGGTGAGGGTGTTCATCGATTTCCTTGCCGAACACCTGCCCAGGCAGATCGAATCCTCGCGCCTGGATTGCGGCGGCAAGTGCGAGGAGTCGGCCGGCGCCGCGGAAATTCCCGCGATCAAGGTCAAGAAGGCGTCGTAACCGCGAACTGGCACTTCATGCCAAAATGCCACGCGCGGCCTGCAATGGGCCGCCGTGACAGCCACGGAGAGATGGCCGAGTGGTTTAAGGCAGCAGTCTTGAAAACTGCCGTAGGTGTGAGCCTACCGTGGGTTCGAATCCCACTCTCTCCGCCATGTTGGTTCCTGGGTCTTGCTTCAAAACAGATTGCATCATGTTTTGTTCCGCTAAGGAGACAGGATGGACAACACCCTCGAGGGCGCCGTCGCCGCTGCGGATGGACTGTATGCCGCCCATCTGCGTGACCCCGCATTGGATCCCTATCATCGCGTCCTGACTGACTTCGCTGCGCGTTGTGCGTTGATGCGCCCTTGCCGGATTCTGGAAATAGGATCGCGGGAAGTGAGTGGAGTAAGTCGCAGGCAGAGCTTCGCCGGCGCAAGCGAGTACATCGGCCTGGACATACATTCCGGCCCCGGGGTTGATATCGCGGGGGACGCGCATGAACTGGCGCGCATTTTTCCCGCAAACCGGTTCGATGCGATTTTTTCCTGCTCGGTGTTCGAACACCTGGCTTTCCCGTGGAAAGTCGTGATGGAGATGAACCAGGTCCTCGAAATCGGCGGGTTGTGCTATGTGTCCACCCATCCGACTTGGCCGCCGCACGAGTTGCCATGGGATTTCTGGCGTTTCCCACCTGCGGGATTGAAGCTGCTGTTCAGCGAGCCTCTTGGTTTCCGGGTTCTGAGTATCGCCGAAGGAATGCCCTCCAAGCTCCACTCGCTGTCCAGCGATCCGCCTACACGTGGGGTTTCCGGATTCGAGATGTCCATGGGAGTGGCCTTGATCGCCGAAAAAACCCATGACTTCGACAAGAACAAGATTCGCTGGGATATCCCGCTGTCATCGATCATGGACGATATTTATCCGAACAGGACCGGCGGCACGTCAGGAGTCCTGTCGCAGCCGTGACCAACTGGCGGCGGATGCCCTGGTTGCGTGACTTTCGACCGCACTGGTCGCGTTTGAGCAGCACGCCGGTGTGGGTGCCCGCCGCGCGCAAAGGCCTGTCCGCGGTGGAATCGTTTCCAGCGGCGCAGCAGCAGGCCCAGGTTGCCTCGGGATGATTTTCAGGGCTAGTCTTGCCGTTGGAGTTTCACTGGGGAGACAAGGATGACGATTCGCATATACCTGATAGACGACCACTCGCTGGTGCGCGCGGGGATGAAGATGATCCTCGCCGGCGAAGTGGATATGGACGTGGTGGGCGACGCCGACAACGGCGAAGAAGCACTGCGGCAGATACGGGTGCTGAAACCGGATGTCGTGCTTTGCGACCTGCACCTGCCTGGCATGAGCGGGCTGGAGATAACCGAGCGCATCACCCGCAGCGATCTGAACGCCAGGGTGATCATCGTATCGGTGCTGGAGGATGGCCCCTTGCCCAAGCGCTTGATGGAAGCGGGCGCGGCCGGCTACATCGGCAAGGCCGGTGACGCCACCGAACTGCTCAGCGCGGTGCGCCTGGTATCACGGGGAAAGCGCTACCTGGGAGCCAACGTGGCCCAGAACCTGGCGCTCTCCAACGTCGGCGCCAGCGGTGCATCGCCATTCGACGAACTGTCCCCGCGCGAACTCGAAGTGGCGATGCTGCTGACCCAGGGATTGCGCCAGGAAGACATCGCCCAGCGCCTGAGTCTCAGTGCCAAGACCATCAACACGCACAAGGCGCGGTTGTTCCAGAAGGTCGGGATCCAGGACAGCATTTCGCTGGCCCGGCTCGCCGCCCAGTACGGGCTGCTGGATCCCTCGCGTTCGCTTTGACGAACGCGAGGGCCTGCACGATCAGGCGTTGCGTTCGCCGCCCTGGTCGTTGCCTTGTTCCGCGGTTTCGTCGTTGCCTGCGGCCGGCAGTTCTTCGCCGCCATCGTCCTTGCCCGGTACCGATGCCACCGGCGTCACCTGTGGTGCAGGAGCAGCGGGTTCGAACAGGTGGCGGGTGACGGATGAAGGCGTGTCGGCATCGGCGGTGAAGAACAGCGATCCAGTGTTGCCGACCGCTGGACGTGGCGGCGCAGGACGCGGCGCCTCGACCGGTGCCGCTGCCTTGGCGACCGCGGGCGTAACCACAGCAGGAGCGGCGACCGGGGGTGCGGCAACGATGGTCACGGCCTCGACTTCGGCTTCGACCGCCACGATTTGCGGCTCGTCCGCGCTGGCCGGTACGGCTATCGACGGCTGAGCCGCCGCGAGCACTGGCTGCGGCGCGTCTGCAATCGCGGGCTCTTCGGGCGCGACGGCAACAGTGGGCGCTTCCGGCTTTTCGACGATCGGTTGTGGTGCCGCCGGTGCTGCTGCGGCAACCGCAACGGCGGCCGCGGCAGGTTCGGGCTGGGCAATGGGCGCAGCCGGGCGGACAGCGTCGGCTTCGACCGTGGCCGCGATTGGTGCGGGTGCGCGGACGGGGCGGGGCGCGGGACGGCTGGCGGGGGCATCATCGTCGAAATCGAACTCCGGCTGCGAACCGTTGGCCACGATGACCTGTGCGGGTTCCTCGTCGCCGAAGTCGTCCATGCCGGCCGCGTCATTGCCTGCACCGGCTTCGCCGGCGCCACGGCGCCTGCGGCGACCGCCGCGGCGACCACGACGGCGGCGACCGCTGCCGTCGCCGTTATCGGCGGTGTCGCCGTCGTCGCCACTGGCTTCGCCGGTGGCGGCGTCGCCCAGGACGGGCGCCTGGGTCTCGTCGGCGAATGCCGGCGTCGGCGCGCCTGCGCCAGCAACCGGCGCGACCTCGGTGCCTGCACCCGGCAGGACCGACACCGCCGCGGCGGCGGCCGGCAGGGCCAGGCTGGATTCGGTGGTCTCTACGATGCCTTCCGGCTTCGTCTGGCGAGGTGCGTCGGCATTGCGCGGCTGGCGTGGCGGACGGCCGCTGTTCTGGCCGGGCTCGTTCTGCGGCTTGGGCTGGCGCGGCGCATTCTGCTGCTGGTTCTGTTGCTTGGGCTGCTTCTGCGCCTGCTCGCCGCGTGGCTTGGCCTGTTGCCCTGCCTGGGCCTGGCCGGCCTGCGGCCTGGCGGCGCGCGGCTCATCGCGGCGCTGCTCGTCACGACGCTGGCCGCCACCATTGCCACGGCCTTGCGACTGCTGGTTGCCCCGGCCGTCGCGACGCTGGCCCTGGCGGTCGTTGCCGCGATCGCCGCGCTGGCGGTTGTCGCGCTGGCGGGTCTGTTCGGCAAGCGTGGCCTCGGCCGTGGGCTCGCCGCCACCGAACACGCGCTTCAACCAGCCGACCACGCCGCCGGCGGGCACTGCCGCAGGCGCGGGCGCGGCGGCCACGGGTACCGGCGCGGGCGCGACTTCCTCGCGTTCCTCGCGCTGCGGCGCGGGCTGGCTGTGCTTCACATGGGTCACTGCCGGCGCGGGGATGTTGAGCTGGGCCTTGGTCAGTGCGTGGACCGGCAGCTTGCGCGGGGTATTGCGCTGGTAGCTGGGTCGCGAGGTTTCCTCGCCCAGTTCGTTCTCGCGCACGCGCGTCACTTCGTAATGCGGCGTGTGCAGGGCTTCGTCGGCGACGATGATGATCGGAGCGTCATGGCGCTTTTCGATCTCGCGCAGCGCGCCGCGCTTCTCGTTGAGCAGGAAGTTGGCGATCTCGACCGGGGCCTGGACCAGCACCTGCCCGGTGTTTTCCTTCATGGCATGCTCTTCGGCCACGCGGATGATCGACAGCGACAGCGACTCGATGCTGCGCATGCGGCCGTGGCCTTCGCATTGCGGGCAGACGATCTGGCTGGATTCGCCCAGCGACGGACGCAGGCGCTGGCGGCTCATTTCCATCAGGCCGAAGCGGGAGATGCGGCCGATCTGCACGCGCGCGCGGTCGTACTTGAGCGCGTTCTGCAGGCGGTTCTCGACATCGCGCTGGTGCTTGCTGCTGGACATGTCGATGAAGTCGATGACCACCAGGCCGCCAAGGTCGCGCAGGCGCAACTGGCGGGCCACTTCGTCGGCGGCCTCCAGGTTGGTCTGGAACGCGGTGTCCTCGATATCGCTGCCCTTGGTCGAACGCGACGAGTTGACGTCGATGGCGGTCAGCGCCTCGGTCTGGTCGACCACGATCGAGCCGCCGGACGGCAGGCGCACGTTGCGCTCGTAGGCGCCTTCGATCTGCGATTCGATCTGGAAGCGGTTGAACAGCGGGATGTCGTCGGTGTAGTGCTTGAGCTTGCGCAGGTTGTGCGGCATCACCTGCTCCATGAACTCCTTGGCGGTTTCATAGAGCTCGGGCGTATCGACCAGGATCTCGCCGACATCCGAGCGCAGGTAGTCGCGCAGGGCGCGCACGATCAGGCGCGACTCCTGGTAGATCAGGAACGGGGCGGGCTTGCTCAGCGCCGCCTCGGCGACCGAGCGCCAGACCTGCAGCAGGTAGTCCAGGTCCCACTGCAGTTCCTCGGCGTCGCGGCCGACGCCGGCGGTGCGGATGATCACGCCCATGTCTTCGGGAATGGCCAGCGCATCCATCGCCTGCTTCAGAGCGGCGCGGTCGTCGCCCTCGATCCGGCGCGACACGCCACCGGCGGTGGGCGAGTTGGGCATCAGCACCATGTAGCGGCCGGCCAGCGAGATGAACGTGGTCAGGGCGGCGCCCTTGTTGCCGCGCTCGTCCTTGTCGACCTGGACGACGACTTCCTGGCCTTCGCGCAGGAGTTCCTTCAGGCCGGCCTTGTTGTGGTCGACGCCTGCCTGGAAATAGTCGCGGGAGATTTCCTTCAGCGGCAGGAAGCCGTGGCGCTCGCCGCCGTATTCGACGAAGGCCGCTTCCAGCGAAGGCTCGAGCCGGGTGATGCGGCCCTTGTAGATGTTGGACTTCTTCTGTTCCTTGGACGGTTGTTCGATATCGATGTCGTACAGGTTCTGTCCGTCAACGATGGCGACGCGCAGTTCTTCTTCCTGCGTCGCATTGATCAGCATGCGTTTCATGTGTGCGTTCCTCGCGCGCTGCTGCCGCGCGGAACACCGTGGGTTTCGCAATCTGGATACTGCTCGCC
>SEHC01000626.1 GCA_004173415.1 Lysobacteraceae bacterium | reverse complement strand
TGTGCCGACAGGGGGTCGAACGGCGCGCCTTCGTCGCTGAACTGCAGGGTCAGCAGGTCGCCGTCCAGGCCGATGTCGACCGACAGCTCGTGCTGGCCCACGTCCTGGCCGTCGCCGCCATAGGCGATCGCGTTGCTGGCCAGCTCCTCGACGATCAGCCTGACGTCGCCGCGCACGCCCGGGTCGATGCCATGGCGGATCAGCACCGCCTCCAGCGAGGTGTTGAGGTCCTCGACCCGGGCGATCTCACCGGGGACGATCAGTCGTATCAGCATGCGGGTCCTCCTGGGACAGGGCGTATGGGCCGGCGTCGGTGCCGGTATGGGCATCGGCGACCGCGTCCATGCGGATCGCCAGCACGGTGATGTCGTCCGATTGCGGCGCGGCGCCGGTGAACTGGTGGACGTCGTCGATCAGCCGCCGGCAGAGCGCGGCCGCATCGTCGCCGTGCACAAGCGCCGCGACCAGGCGTTCGCTGCCGTAGGCCTGGTCGTCGGCGTCGAAGGCCTCGGTGACCCCGTCGGTGAAGGCCAGCAGGCTGGCGCCGGGTTGCAGCTGACCATGCCACAGCGGAAACGCGGCCGAGGCCTCGAAGCCCAGCGGCGGCCCGGCTTCGATCGCCAGGGTCTCTACCCGTCCGTCGGCGTGCACCAGCAGCGGCGCGTCGTGGCCGGCGCTGGCCAGGGTGCAGCGGCCGCTGCGCACGTCGATGTGGCCGCACAGCACGGTGGCGAACATGCAGGTGTCGTTGCCCTCGACCAGGCGTCGCGAGGCTTCGGCCAGCACCTGGTCGGGCGAGGTCGCGGCATTGGCGGCCACTTCCAGCACGGTCACCGCGCGGGCCATGAACAGCGCCGCCGGCACGCCCTTGTCGGAGACGTCGCCGATCGCGAACCACAGCTCGCCCTCGCCACGCTCGATGAAGCTGTAGAAATCGCCGCCCACTTCCTTGGCCGCTTCCAGCACCGCGCAGGCCTGCAGCCCGGCCGCGCCGGCGCGCACCCGCCGCGGCGGCGACAGCATCGCCCGCTGGATGTCGCGGGCGATCGACAGTTCGCTCTGCAGCTTCTGCCGGGCCGCGCCCATCTCGCCGATCTCCACCAGTTGCTGCT
>SEHC01000625.1 GCA_004173415.1 Lysobacteraceae bacterium | reverse complement strand
TTCAGCTTCCTCAGCGATGCCGGCGGCTGGCAGATCTGGTTCTTCACCGCGCTGGCGGTGGCCATCAGCGGACTGCTGGGCTTCTGGTTGTGGCGCACCCCGCGCGGCGACTGGCGCCAAGCCGCGCCGTACGCGCTGGTGATCGGCGGTGCCATCGGCAACGTCATCGACCGCCTGATCCACGGCCACGTGATCGACTTCATCCAGTGGCACTGGCAGGAGCATTACTGGCCTTCCTTCAACATCGCCGATTCGGCCATCGTCGGCGGTGCCATCGGCATCGCGCTGTTCGGCTTGATGAACAGGAGCGAGGAGCAGGGCGCGCGCGGAAAATGACCGTTCCAGCCGCCGCTCGTTCCTCACTCCTCGTTCCTCTACACTAGCCGCATGGACGTATTGCTCGCCAATCCCCGTGGTTTCTGCGCCGGCGTCGACCGCGCAATCGAAATCGTCAAGCGCGCCATCGAGACCCTGGGCGCGCCGATCTACGTGCGCCATGAAGTGGTCCACAACCGCTTCGTGGTCGAGGACCTGCGCAACCGTGGGGCGATCTTCGTCGAGGAACTGGACGAGGTGCCCGACAACGCCACGGTCATCTTCAGCGCCCATGGCGTCTCCCAGGCAGTGCGCGCGGAGGCTGCATCGCGCGGCCTGAAGGTGTTCGACGCGACCTGCCCACTGGTCACCAAGGTCCACTTCGAGGTCGCCCGCCACTGCCGCGCCGGTCGCGACGTGGTCCTGATCGGCCATGCCGGCCATCCGGAAGTGGAAGGCACCATGGGCCAGTGGAACGCCGAGGGCGGGGCGGGGCGCATCTACCTGGTCGAGGACATCGACGGCGTGGCCACTCTGGAAGTCGGGCAGCCGCAGAACCTGGCCTATACCACCCAGACCACGCTGTCGGTGGACGACACCCGCGGCATCATCCAGGCCTTGCAGGCGCGCTTCCCGGCCATGCAGGGCCCGCGCCACGACGACATCTGCTACGCCACCCAGAACCGCCAGGACGCGGTGCGCGAGTTGGCCCAGCGCTGCGACCTGGTGCTGGTGGTGGGTTCGCCCAACAGCTCCAACTCCAACCGCCTGCGGGAGCTGGCCGAACGCGACGGCGT
>SEHC01000162.1 GCA_004173415.1 Lysobacteraceae bacterium | reverse complement strand
GGGTCGTTGCCCAGGTTGCCCACCAGGATCACTTTGTTGATGCCGCGTGCCATATCGTCTTCCGTCGGGTGATGCCCGCCGAGTGCGGGCGCAGTCCAGTGAAGTATACCCGGGGGGTCATGGGTCATCGGCAAATGCCGCGCCGGCGTGTCGGATTTAGCCTGCCGTCCCTTATAATTCAGCCACTTCCCGCATGCGACCCCCATGACCGACGCCGAAACCCTCCGCCCTGCCCTGTCGCTTCCCCAGGTCCAGGCCCTGGCTTCGGCCGACATGGCCGCCGTCGATGCGCTGATCCGCCACCGGCTTGCGTCGGACGTCGTCCTGATCAACCAGATCGCCGACCACATCATCTCGGCCGGCGGCAAGCGCCTGCGGCCGATGCTGGTGGTCCTGGCCGGCCGCGCCACCGGCACGGCGCATGCCGATCACCACCAGCTGGCCGCGATCATCGAGTTCATCCACACCTCGACCCTGCTGCACGACGACGTGGTCGATGAATCCGACCTGCGCCGCGGCCGCAGCACGGCCAATGCCCTGTGGGGCAACGCGGCCAGCGTGCTGGTCGGCGACTTCCTCTATTCGCGCAGCTTCCAGCTGATGGTGGAACTGGAGCGCATGCAGGTGATGCGGCGGCTGGCCGATGCCACCAACCGCATCGCCGAGGGCGAAGTGCTGCAGCTGCTGCACGTGCACAACCCGGACACCGACGAAGCGGCCTACCTGCGCGTGATCGAGCGCAAGACCGCGGTGCTGTTCGCCGCCGGCACCGAGCTGGGCGCGATCGCCTCGGGTGCGGATCCTTCGACCCAGGGCAAGCTGCGCGATTACGGCATGAACCTGGGTTACGCCTTCCAGATCGCCGACGACGTGCTGGACTACACCGCCGACGCGGCCGACCTCGGCAAGAACCTCGGCGACGACCTGGCCGAGGGCAAGGCGACCCTGCCGCTGATCCATGCCATCGCCCACTCCGACCCGGCCACCCGCGAGCGCCTGCGCGAGGTGGTGCAGAACGGCGATGGCATGGCGATGCCTGAAGTACTGGCCGCGATCCGCGCAACCGGCGGGCTGGAATACAGCAGGCGACGCGCATCGGAATACGCCGCAGCCGCCGAGGACGCGCTGGATGGGCTGCCGGAGAACGAAGCGATGGCCGCGCTGCGCGGCCTGGCCCGCTACGCGGTGAGCCGCAACCACTGACGGTGCCGGCCCGCCGGCGATCACCATTGCCTTGATGCGCGACCCGCCCGACCCTCAGTCGGCGAAAACCTCGTCCAGGAAGTCGTCCAGCATCCGGTAGGCCCGCTTGGCCGCGCGCTCGTTGTACACGCACCCCGGCGGGCTGTTGGCGGTCTCCAGCGCAAAGCAATGCACTGCGCCGCTGAAGTTCACGAACTGCCAGTCGGCGCCGGCATCGTTCATTTCCTTCTCGAATGCGGCGATGTGCGGCGCCGTGCCGCGGTCGTCGGCGCCGTTGAGGATCAGGATCGGCGACTTCACCGTACCCTTTGCGGCCGGCAGGCTGGTGTCCAGCCCGCCATGGAAGCTGGCCACGCCGTCGATATCGGCGCCGCTGCGCGCCAGTTCCAGCACCGAGGATCCGCCGAAGCAGTAACCGAGCGCGGCGATCCGGCCTGGATCCAGCGGGACTTTCCCGGCCTTGCCGCGCAGGGTTTCCAGTGCCTTGGCCATGCGCGCGCGCATCGCCGGGCGATCGGCATACAGCTTCTTGACCTGGGCCATGGCCTGCTCGGCATCCTTCGGCCGCACGCCCTTGCCATACATGTCCACCACCAGCACCACGTAACGGTCGCCCGCCAGCTGCCGGGCCTTGTCCAGCGCGGCCGGAGTCACCCCCAGCCAGTCCGGCACCATCAGCAGCCCCGGACGCTGACCCTTGCCGGCCTCGTCGTAGACCAGGAAACCGCTGAAGGTCTGCTTGCCGACTTTCCATTCGGTCGGGGTGGCCACCGGGGCCGCATCCGACGGGGCCGTCCAGCAGCAGGCCAGCAGCAGCCAGAGCAGGGGAATCTTGCGCATGTCGCACTCCTTGGAGTTGGAGAACCGGCAGCCGGAAGATCGCCGATCCGGCGTTGGAGCGGCGCGAAGAAGACCTGCCGCTAGTGGATGCCGATGCCCGGTATGGCGGAGATCAGGTCGGGATCGAATCCCGCCAGTGCGGCGAAATGCCGTCCGCGGGCCACGTAATCGCGGTACGCCCCGAAGCTGGGCGCGCCCGGCGAAAGCAGGACCACGCCTGCCCCGCCCAGCAAGCGCCGGGCCGCCTGCATCGCCGAATCGAGGTCATCGGCCGCCGCCAGGGCGAACCGGCCCGCGGCCGCCAGCGGCGCCAGGAGTTCGTGGATGCGCGGCCCGTTGGCGCCCATGGTGATGATCGCCGCGGGCGAATCGCGACCCATCGCCTCGGCGAAGCCGGCCCAGTCCACGCCACGGTCATGTCCACCGACCAGCACCGCGAGCGGCTGGCCGCGGAAACATTCCAGCGCCGCCAGCGTGGCGTGCGGGGTGGTGCTGATGGAATCGTTGACCCAGGTGAGGCCATCGCGCGTGCCCAGTGCCTGCAGGCGGTTGGGCAGGGGGCGAAAGCTTTCGGCATCGGCCGCGAACGCCCGCGCATCCAGGCCCAGCGCCTCCAGCGTGGCCAGCACCGCGCACAGGTTGCCGCGATTGTGGCGGCCCGGCAGCGGCGTGCGCAGGGCGTCGAACACGAATTCGCCACCGCGATAGACCTGGTCTTCGCGCAGGTGCCATCCGCCCGGGTGGTTGAACCAGTGCACTTCGCTGTCGGCCAGTTGCAAGGCGGCAAGACGCGGGTCGGCGGCATTCAGCACGGCCACGCGCGGCCGTGCATCCAGCAGCAAGGCCAGCTTGTCGCGCACGTAACGCGCTTCGCTGCCATGCCAGTCCAGGTGCTCCGGGAACAGGTTGAGCATCACCGCGACCTGGGGTCGCACCTGCGCGGCGGCCACGTCCAGGGTCTGGTAGCTGGACAGTTCGATCGCCCAGAACTCGGGTTCAGGCACCGGGTCCAGCAGTTCCAGCAACGGCAGGCCGATGTTGCCGGCCAGCGCCGTGCGGTGGCCGCCGGCCCGCAGCAAGTGCGCCAGCAATGCGGTGGTGGTGCTCTTGCCCTTGGTCCCGGTGACGCAGATGGTATTGGGCGCATGGCCGCCGTCGGCCTGCCGTTCGTCGAACCAGAGCGTGCTGCCGCCGACGAAGCGGGTACCGCTGGCCAGCGCGGCCTGGGCGATCGGCTGGTAGGGACTGATCCCGGGCGACTTCACCACGACCTCGTGGCGCGCGAGCGACTCGGCGTCCACGGTCTGCTCGACCTGCAGCAAGGCATCGCCCAGCGCCGCGGCCTCACCGGCTTCGGCGGCATTGCAGAACAGGGTCAGCGGCAACGCGGGCAACCGCGCGCGCAACGCCTGGTAGGCGGCGCGGCCTTCGCGGCCCCAGCCCCACAGGGCCACGCGCCTGCCCTCAAGCTGCGAAATTCGCACGCAGCCGCTCCCACAGCAGGGCCGGCACCCGGTGCTCGCCGGCGATCTCCAGCAAGGGCGCGACCTCCAGCTCCGAGGCCACCAGCAGCGGCTGGATCTCTTTCCTGAAACGCGCGACCAGCGCGTCTTCCTGCCATTCCGGGCGTTGCGCAAGCGCAGCCATCGCCGCGCGCGACTCGCGTCCTTCGCCCACGCATTCGAACGGCTTGTGGTCCTGGAATTCCAGCAGCGCGTCGAAGCCCCCGGCCTGCGATGGGTCATCCAGCAGGTTGCGGCCGAAGATCCCGACCAGGCGCGGCTTGGGCATGAACGGGGCCAGCGCCAGGAACACGAAATGGCACTTCGGGCACACCCCGCACCAGCGATTGACCGGGCGCTCTCCGAGGATGTGGAAGTTGCGGTTGCAGCTGGAGAAATGCGCGTCGTAACGATCGGTGGCGGCGAACTGGCGGGCCACCGCGAGTTCGCTCAGCGGACGCAGCAGCGAATAGTAATGAAGGTCAGCTGCGACGCGCTCGTGCACGTGGTCGCCGAAGGCCTGTTCGAAGGCCCAGCCCTTCGACCACTGGTGGTTCACTTCACCGGTGCCGGGGATGATGCTGCCGTAGCTGGCCGAACGCTCATTGGAGAACACCACCTGGTCCACGCCCTGGACCAGCGCCGCCAGGACCAGGATGGCCGAATTGATCGCGGTGACCGGGATGTGGCCGTTCCATGCGCCCTGGCGGTTCAACTCGAACAGGCCCGGGGCCAGGGCACGGCCGATATTCAACGTGGCCAAGCCGGTGCGCGCGGCGCAGGCGCCGATCAACTGCGAGTTGCCGATCCAGGTAACTGTCTGCTCGACGCCCGCCGAACGCAGCGCTTCGATGGAGACCAGCGAATCCTTGCCGCCGCCGATCGCGACCAGCGCGTGCCGGCGCAATCCGAGCGCCGGCGCGGCCTGGCCGGACTGCGTTCCGGCGCCATCCCCGGAGACGGGGAAGCGGATGCGGCCGCGCAGGTCCAGGCCATTGCGGTAGGCGAACTCGCCCAGGCCGTTCTCGTACACCAGCGCCATCAGCGCGGCGGTTTCGGCGTCGATGGCATAACCGTCGATGCGGATCTGCGGCGGCACCGCCGCCTTGTAATAGCTGACCCCGGCGATCAGGTGCAGCAGCCGCAAGGCACGCCCGACCGCCGCGGCGCGCTGGTCGTCCAGGGCGAACGGCGCCCCCGGCAGGGTGATGGTCTCGACCAGCTCGGGACCCTCGTCGAAGGCATACACCAGGCTTGCCACGCCGCTGTCCGCGTCCAGCTCGCAGCGGACGAAGCGGAACACGGCGATTGCATCGCGCTGGAACTTCCAGTCAGACATCCAACACCTCTTCTTTCGGCAAAGCCCGCAGGTTGTAGGCATTGGCCATGCTGTAACCATAGGCACCCGCATCGGCGACCAGGATCACGTCGCCATGGCAGGTGCCCGCCGGCAGCTTGCGCCGCCTCCCCAGTACGTCGCTGGACTCGCAGATCGGCCCGACCACGTCGAACACCCCATCGTTCGGCTCCTGCAGCCGCACGAGGTTGTGGATGTCGTGCCAGGCGTCGTACAGCGCCGGGCGGACCAGCGCGTTCATGCCCGCGTCCAGGCCGACGCGGTGGATGCCGTCCTTCTCCACCACCTGGGTGGCGTGGGTGAGCAGGACCCCGGCCTCGGCGACCAGGAAGCGGCCCGGCTCGATCGCCAGCCGATAGCCCGGATAGGCGGCCTTGATCTCCGCCAGCCCAGCGCTCCAAGCCTCCAGGTCGAACGGCTCGTCGTCCTCGTTGTAGGGAATCGGCAGGCCGCCGCCGATGTCGATCACATCGACGCTGCCGATGCGCTCGGCGATGCCGCCCAGTTCGTCGCAGACCTGCTTCCAGTGCT
>SEHC01000624.1 GCA_004173415.1 Lysobacteraceae bacterium | reverse complement strand
CTGTGTCCGTGACGCGCCACCAGAGGCGGCAGGGGCGGAAGCCGGGGCTTCCGGAACGGCTGGCTTCGTGGTCGACCAGCTCAATGCGAAACCGTTGGTGTAGCGGAGGTCGGCGCGCTCCAGAGGCAGCCCGTTGCGGGCCAGCAGCTGCGGCAGCATCCGGGCGAAGCGGACCAGGCGCGGACGCGCGTCGGCGCGCCCGACCACCACCTCGGTGCCGTTGTCCAGGGCCAGCGACCAGCTGCCGCGCCGGTCCATGACCAGGCGCTCGACATTGAAGCCGGTCGGGGCGAAAAGCTGGCGCGACTCGTTGTACAGCGCGACCACTTCCCTGACCTGCGAGTCCGGGCCGCCGAGCTGCGGCAGGGTGGCCAGCGCCAGGCCCTTGGGAATCGGGAACAGGCGGCCGTGCTCGGACAGCAGGCGGTCCTGCCCCCAGCGCGCGAAGGGCTTGTGCTCCACCACCTCGACTTCGATCAGGTCGGGCCAGCGCTTGCGTACTTCGGCGCGCTCGACCCACGGCAGCGCTTCGACCGCGTCCTGCGCATCCTGCAGGCGGACCGCGAAGAAGCCGGGCCGCGCATGCGGCAGCACCGCCGCGCGCAGCTGGGCCGGATCGACGCGCTGGAAATCGCCATGCATGCGCAGCTTGGTCAGCGGCCAGCGCTCGGCGCCGATCCAGCCATTGACCACCGCGACCACCGGCAGCATGACCAGGGCCAGCGCCAGCAACCAGGTGAGGATGCGCAACGCGGCGTTCATCAGCCGGCCACCTCCGGCAGCGTGGTTTCCAGGATCCGCCAGCACAGCTCCTCGAAGCCGATGCCGACCTGGCGCGCCGACTTGGGCACCAGCGAATGACTGGTCATGCCCGGCGCGGTGTTGACTTCCAGCAGGTAGAACCGGCCGCTGGCACGGTCGCGCATCACGTCGACGCGGCCCCAGCCGGCGCAACCAGCCGCCTGGAACGCGGCCAGCGCGATCCGGCCGATCTCGGCTTCGTCGTCGCCTTCCAGGCCGGGGCACAGGTACTGGGTGTCTTCGGCCTGGTACTTGGCGTGGTAGTCGTACCACTCGCCCTTGGGCACGATGCGGATCGACGGCAGGGCGACATCGCC
>SEHC01000623.1 GCA_004173415.1 Lysobacteraceae bacterium | reverse complement strand
ATCGCCGCCCAGCCGCGAGATCTCGCGGACCAGCGAGGAGGAGATGAAGCCGTATTGCTCGGCCGGGGTCAGGAACAGGGTCTCCACTTCCGGGATCAGGTGCCGGTTCATGCTGGCCAACTGGAACTCGTATTCGAAATCCGACACCGCGCGCAGGCCGCGCAGCAACACCCCGCCACCGACTTCCTTGACGAAATGGGCGAGCAGCGAATCGAAACCGCGCACCTCCACGTGCGGGTGGTGCGAAACCGCTGCCTGGGTCAGTTCAACGCGCAGCCCGAGCGGCAGCGTGGGCCCCTTGCCGGGACTCTCGGCGACGCCGATGACCAGGCGCTCGAACAGCGGCGCGGCGCGGTCGATCAGGTCGACATGGCCATTGGTGATGGGATCGAACGTGCCGGGATAAACCGCGATGCGGGTGCGGGCCACAGTCATTCTGGAATCGCCACGGAAACGTTGCCGTTCAGTGTATCAGCGACGCGACGGCCGGGCGCGCGGTACAGGGCATAGCGCACCTCGCGGGTATCGCCGTGGCGATGCAGTTCCCAGCCCGGGGGCAGCGCCGGCGCGTGCCCGGCGGGTGATTCCAGGTACAGCCAGGCACCGGGCGCCAGGGCGGGAAGCAACGCATCCAGTGCCGGCTGCCACAGCGCCGCATCGAACGGGGGATCGACGAACGCCAGGTCGAATCCTCCGGCCGGTTGCCGCGCCAGCCACGCCCGCGCATCGTCCTGGACCACGTCCACGCGGTCCTCCGCGCCTGGCCGCCGATGATGCGGACCTGGCCGGCTTCCTTGCGGGGACTGCGCTTCATGGTTTCATCGGGGCCTTCGGGATGCCGGTGCTAGCATGTGCGCATTCTCCGATATCGCCGAGCAATGGTCAGTTTTTTCCGCCGCAAGAAGCCCGCTGACGCCTCCCCGGCAACGCCCGGCACCGATCCCACGCGTCGCTACAGCCTGGAGGAACTGGCCGCGGCCTTCCCGGGCCAGGCCGAGCGCGGGCCTGCGGAATCCGCCGCGCCTCCGGCCATGCCGGGGTCCGGGCCGGTGACCGGTGCCGGGCCGCTCGTGATCGAGGTGCCCGCGGCGGCCGAAGTTACACCGGTCGTCGCGATGCCGCCCCAAGCAGAGCCGGCCGTGGCTGAGCACTCCCCGCTCCTGTCGCCGGTCCCGCTGCCCGCGCCGCCGGCCCCGGCCGATGCGGCCACCGCCGGCAAGACCGGCTGGCGCGAACGCCTGCGCGGCACCGGTTTCGCCCGCGGGCTGAGCGGCCTGTTCTCGCGCAATCCCAAGCTCGACGACGACCTGCTCGACGAGATCGAAACCGCGCTGCTGACCGCCGACGTCGGCGTGCCGGCCACCACCGCCCTGGTCGAGGGCCTGCGCAAGCGCATGAAGGCGCGCGAATTCGCCGATGCCCAAGCCCTGCTCAAGGCCTTGCGCGCCGACCTGATCGCGCTGCTGGCGCCGGTCGCGCTGCCGTTGCGCATCGATACCGTGGCCCGGCCCTTCGTAGTCCTGACCGTCGGCGTCAACGGGGTCGGCAAGACCACCACCATCGGCAAGCTGGCGCGACGCTTCAAGGAGGAAGGCCACAGCCTGATGCTCGCCGCCGGCGACACCTTCCGCGCCGC
>SEHC01000622.1 GCA_004173415.1 Lysobacteraceae bacterium | reverse complement strand
GTGCTGACGATGTTGCCTTTTTCCAGCAGGTCGTCGGCCACCTGCACCGCCGAGACCAGCAGCCCGCCGGGATTGCTGCGCAGGTCCAGGACCAGTCCGCTGAGCTTGCCGGCGGCCTGCAGCTTGTCCAGGTTGCGCTGGAAATCGGCGCCCGTATCGGCCTGGAAGGTGCTGATGCGGACGTAGCCGTAGCCCGGTTCGAGCATGCGGCTACGCACGCTGGCAACGCGGATGGTCTCGCGGACCAGGGTGACGTCGAACGGCTTGGGCTTGCCTTCGCGCAGCAGGGTCAGGGTCAGGCTGGAGCCGGGTGCGCCACGCAGCGGAGCCATCCCGTCCTCGCCACTGATCGGCTTGCCATCGATGGCCACGATCACGTCGCCGGCCTTGATCCCGGCCTTGGCCGCCGGCGTGTCATCGATCGGCGCGATCACCCGCAGGGAGTTGTCCGGCTGCTGCAGCAGCTCCACGCCGACCCCGTCGTAGGCGCCGCTGGCCTGCTCGTCGAAAGCGGCGGCGTCTTCCTTGTCGAAATAGGTGCTGTGCGGATCCAGGTCCAGCAGCAGGCCGCGGATCGCCGAATGCATCAGCTTCTTGTCGTCCACCGGCACCACGTAGGCTTCCTTGACCGCGTTGAACACGGCCACATAGCGGCGGATCTCGTCCAGCGGCACCTTGGAAGTCGCCGTTTCGACCGCATCGGGGTCGTCGCTGGAGGCCACCGCAGGCGCGGTTTCCGCCTCCTGGGCACGGGCAGTCAGGCAACACAGCGCTAGCAACAGGACCAGGGGGAAACGCATGCAATCGCTCCGGGCTTGATGGTGGTCGACCCCGCGGCGTGCGCGCGAAGCTCCGGTCGATTATGCGGGAAGCGGCCTTAAACCCGCGTTGCGCGGCCGCGGCCGCGACGGCCGGTTCAGCGCCGCTGCAGCCAGGACGAGGGATCGACCGGTTGGCCGTTGTGGCGCAGCTCGAAGTACAGCGCCGGTGTGCCCTGGCCACCCGAGCTGCCGACCTTGGCCACCGGGTCGCCGCGCCGGACCCGGTCGCCGGCGTCGCGCAGCAGGCTCTCGTTGTGCGCGTACAGGCTCATGTAGCCATTGCCGTGGTCCACGATCAGG
>SEHC01000621.1 GCA_004173415.1 Lysobacteraceae bacterium | reverse complement strand
GCGGTCGCAGGTCTGCTCGAAGAACTCGTGCATCAGACGCTCGCCCGGGAACGGCTCGGGCGCGGGCTGCAGCGCGGCCAGGTCCATGCGCGCGGCCACGTCCACCAGCTGCAGGCGCGAAACCGCCGCGTCGCCCGAATGCACAGCGCCGCGCAGCAGTTGCTCGTAGGCGGACAGCCAGCGGCGCACGGTCGCGGCCTCGAAAAGATGGCTGTTGTACTGGCATTCCAGGCGCAGCTCGCCCGCGGCCTGGACCGCGTTGATCGACAGCTCGAAGTTCTCGGCGCTGCGCGGGTTGGTGGTGAACTCCAGGGCGAGCCCGGGGAACACCTCGCGTTCCTGGTCCAGGGCCTGGTCGATGTTGAACATCACGCTGACCAGCGGCAGCCGGCTGGGGTCGCGCGAGACGTCGATCTTCTTCAGCAGCGTGCCGAAGGTGTAGCGCTGGTGCTCGATCGCATCGAGCAGGTTTTCCCTGGACTGGTCCAGCAGCGAGGAGAAGCCCGCGGCAGGATCCACGTCGAAGCGCAGCGGCAGCAGGTTGACGCAATGGCCCACCAGGCTGTCATGGCCGTCCACCGACTGGCCGGCCGCGGGAATGCCGACGACCACGTCGCGCTGGCCGCTGATCCGCGACACCACCGCGCCGAACCCGGCCAGCAGCGTGGCGAACAGGCTGGCGCCACGGCGCGCGCCGAACTTGCGCAGCGCCGCCACCAGCTCGGCGTCCAGCACGTAATCCTCGCGCCGCGAGGCGAAGCTGCGCCGCCCGGGGCGCGGCCGGTCCACCGGCAGGTCCAGCGCCGCTACCTGGTCGGGGAAGCGCGACAGCCAGTACTGCTCGTCCTCGCGAAGCTGTTCCGAATCGGCGTGCCCGGCCTCGCCCAGTGCGTAGTCGGCGTACGAGCACAGCGGTCCGTCCACCCCGCCGCCCTGCCCCAGCTGCTGCGCGTACAGCGCGCCCAGTTCGCGGACCATCACCCACCACGACCAGCCATCGCAGACCAGGTGGTGGGCGGAAAGCAGCAGCAGGTGGTCGTCGACCGCCAGCTTCAGCAGTTCGGCGCGGAACAGCGGGCCGCGCTCCAGCACGAAGGGTTCGTCCACCGAATGGCGCAGGCG
>SEHC01000620.1 GCA_004173415.1 Lysobacteraceae bacterium | reverse complement strand
CAGATCGACGGCATGGAGCTGGAGTTGAACTGGGCCGCGACCTACAACCTCAACATCTCCGGCGGCGCGGCGTTCTACGACGCCAAGCTGACCGAGAACTTCTGCGGCCTGACCGATGCGCAGGGCATTCCGATCACCGATTGCCCGGAAGGGGTGATCAACCCCGATACCGGCGAGGCCTTCGCCGGTCCCGAGGCGCCCGATGGCACACGCCTGCCGGTCACGCCCAAGTTCAAGGGCAACCTGACCGCGCGCTACACCTTCGACCTCGGCGGCTTCGAGGCCTACGTGCAGGGCGCGGCGGTGCATGTCGGCCAGCGCACCTCGGACCTGCGCATCGCCGAACGCGAGATCCTCGGCAACATGCCCGCCTACACCATCGCCGACTTCTCGGTCGGCATCGCCAAGGGCAACTGGGCGGTGGACCTGTTCGTCAGCAATGCCTTCGACGAGCGGCCGGTGATATCGCGGTTCGCCCAGTGCGCCGAAAGCGTCTGCGGCAATCGCGTCGAGGACCCCGCGTTCCCGGTGCCCCCGGCCTATGCCAACGGGCAGATCTACACCGTGACCGCGCCGCCACGGACCATCGGGCTGCGTTTCTCGCAGAAGTTCTGAACTGAAAGCACTGGCATGGTGAAGACGAGGCCCCGGCATGTCCGGGGCCTTTTCCTTGGCCGCGGCGCCGGCCTGGGCCGGTCGCCCCGCGGCTGCGCGCGCGGCCGGGTTCACCTGCATTGGCCGCCGGCCGGCTTGTCGGCCACAATGGGCCATGGACAACGCGACCGATCTGCTGGAAACCATCGAACAGGAAACCGGACCCTCGCCCGAATGGGCGGTGATCTGGCTGCACGGCCTCGGTGCCGACGGCCATGACTTCGTCCCCCTGGTGCCCGAACTGGCGCGCCCGGGCTGGCCGGCGATCCGCTTCGTGTTCCCGCATGCGCCGGTGCGCGCGGTGACCATCAACAACGGCGTGCGCATGCGCGCCTGGTACGACATCGTGGGCATGGATTTCCCGACCCGTGCCGACGGCGAGGGCGTGGACCAGTCGGTGCTGCAGGCCGGTGCCCTGATCGACCGCGAACATGCGCGCGGCATCGCCGCCGACCGCATCCTGCTGGC
>SEHC01000161.1 GCA_004173415.1 Lysobacteraceae bacterium | reverse complement strand
CGCTTGCGTCGCGTTGCGCTGGAAGGCACGTTCAACTGAATCGGCTGCATGGCCAGTTCCGAAATCAATGAAGTCCTGATTTCCTGCCTGGCCTTCTGCACCACGGCCTTGGGTGCGATCTTTTCCACCGTGAGGCGGCCGTGGAGCCGCTGCAGGTTTTCGGCTGCGGCGGTGTCGCCCTTGGGCAGCTTGTAGCCGGCCTTGACCAGCGCCGCCCCCGGGTCTTTCTTGAACAGGCGCCGGAACTCGTTGTCGGTGCCCAGCAGGTCCAGCAGTTTGTCAGCCACTTTCGGATCCAGCGGCGTCGGCTTGGCCGACCCGCCCGTTTTCTTGGTTGCCATGTAGTTCCCCTAGCCGGAGCCCGTTGCAGGCCGGTCGGAACGCAATCTAGCCTTGTCCGCGCCGCTAAACAACCGTAGGGTTCCGGCTGGTCCGGGCCGGATCCGGGCCGGGTGCACACTGGGGAAAACGGGATGCGGGTGCGTCGTTGCAAAGTGCTTTACCTGGAGCCGCGCGAGAGCGCCGGCTTCGACCTGGAATCGCTGCTCGCCGGTGGCAACGGCATGCGCCACGGACAACACTGGTTCGCGCTGGCCCCGCACCTGGGCGAAGAAGTGGAAGTCGATGCCGCCGAGCGTGAGTTGCTGGGCACGCTCAGCGCCGAGCGGTGGACCGACAGCCGCGAACTGGCCGGCCAGGCGGACGCGCTCAAGCGCCTGCTGGAGGCCGGCCTGGTGCTCGCCACCGGCAAGCGCAATGCGGCCCTGCGCGAACGCGATCAAGTCCTGCGCGCGGCCTACTGGCATCCCTTGGCGGCGGTCGTGCATGCCTTCACCCGCTGGCGCGACGCCGATGCGGTGCAGGCCATGCAGGACACCGGCACCGAGACCGCCGGCGAGTTGCGGGAAGTGCTCGGGTCCCCCCCGGTGGAGGCCTTGCAACGTGGGTCCGCCGACGATCGGATCGCCCTGCCGCGCGCGGCGCGCAACGACTTCGACAACCTGCTCGCGCGTCGCGCCACCTGTCGCAATTTCGAGGCCGGGCGGCCGCTGCCCCAGGCCTTGTTCGCGCAGTTGATCGAGCGCGTGTTCTCCGCCCAGTCACAGGTGCGGGTCAGCGAGGACACCGTGTTCCTGAAGAAGACCAGCCCTTCCGGCGGCGGCCTGCATCCGGTGGAGGCCTATCTGATCGTGCAGAACGTGGAGGGCCTGGCGCCAGGCCTGTACCACTACCACGCCGTCGCCCATGCGCTGGAGCCGTTGCCCGCGCCGGAGCAGCCACTGCACGCGCTGGCCATGGCCGCGGTGGCCGGGCAGCACTGGTTCGCCGATGCCCACGTTATGGTCCTGCTGGCCCCACGCTACGACCGGAATTTCTGGAAATACCGCGTCCACGCCAAGGCCCATCGCGCGATCACCCTGGAGGCCGGTCACCTGTCGCAGACCTTGTACCTGTCCGCGACCGAAGCCGGCTTGGCTGCCTACATCACCTGTGCGATCAACGAGCTGCCGCTGGAACAGGCCTTCGGCCTGGATCCGCTGACCAGCGGTGCGCTGGCGGTCTGCGGCTTCGGCTGGCGCGGCGAGGAGATGGTGACCATGGAACTGGACCCGGCCGGGGAGATCTGGCATCCGGAAGCCCCCGCCTTGTCCCCCAAGGGCACCTCCTTCGTTGCGTAGGTCCGAGCTTGCCCGGATGCCTTTGATTCTCCACCAGGAGCATCCGAGCAAGCTCGGACTTACGAGCAGGAGCATCCGAGCAAGCTCGGACCTACGAGCAGGAGCATCCGAGCAAGCTCGGACTTACGAGCAGGAGCATCCGAGCAAGCTCGGACCTACGAAACGCAATGGCTTCTCGGGTGTTGGCGATCACGCCAGATCGGTAGAACCCGAGCCCAGCGGCACCACCGGAATGTTACTCATCGATCTCGTCACCAGCAGGTCCGAGCTTGCCCGCATGCCTTTGGCGGTGGATTGCCTTGTCCCCCAAGGGCACTTCCTTCGTTGCGTAGGTCCGAGCTTGCCCGGATGCCTTTGATTCTCCACCAGGAGCATCCGAGCAAGCTCGGACCTACGAGCAGGAGCATCCGAGCAAGCTCGGACCTACGAAGCGCAATGGCTTCTCGGGTGTTGGCGGTCACGCCAGATCGGTAGAAGCCGAGACCCAGCGGCACCACCAGAATGGATACTCCTCGATCCTCGTCACCAGGCCTTTCCGCAATGGGTTTGCGACCAGGTAACGGGCCTGCGTGAGCAGTTCGTCCTCGCATCTCAAGCGATGCTCGTAATATCCGCCCTGCCAGAATGCTCCTGACGAACCCATGGCTGAGTTGATCGCCCGTGCCGAGCGCGACTTGAAGCGCTGCAGGCAATGCCCCAGGGAACCCTGTCGCAGTTGCAAAAGCCAGTGCAGGTGATCAGGCATCGCCACCCAGGCGAGCGTGTCGGCGGCGCCTTCCTGGGCAATGCGTTGCAGTTCGGCGCGGAGGAGGCTTGCGTGGTCGCGCTGCGCCAACAGCGGCCGCCGGTCACGTACTACCGCCGTAATTGAGCAATAGCCGCCGACCTGGGAAGTGCGCCCACGCAATAGATGGAAGTTCGCCATGGGTAGATTCTGCGTGCTACGCAAATGCCCAGCTATCGGCAACTGGAGCAATCGACGGTAAGCCAAATCCGATTCCTGATGGCTTGCGAGCCTTGCCCGGCTGCTCCCGGGGTCTTGCCGTGGCCCTGTCCCCCAAGGGACTTCCTTCGGTGCGTAGGTCCGAGCTTGCTCGGATGCTCTGGGACTATAAAGATCAAGAACATCCGAGCAAGCTCGGACCTACAGAGAGCAAGAACATCCGGGCAAGCCCGGATCTGCAAAGGTTGCAGCATCGGGATTGCATCTTGCAGTCAACCGGAAGCCGATGGGTCGGGCGACTCACGCGGCAAGCCATCGTCCGGGTCCACGTCGGCCCACGGCACGTGCTCGTTCCAGTACGCATGCATCTGCGGCATGCGGTCCACCGCGGTGCTGAAGTGGGCCAGGGCTATGTGCAGCTCACCGGGCCAGCGTTGGCTGCGGAAGAACATCATCGCTCCGCAATGAGCGCAGAAGCCGCGCTCGGCGCCGGGCGTGGATTCATACCAGCGCAGCCTTTGCCGCGGATCGCCAATCACGCAGCGCGCCGCGTCCATGCCCACCCAGGTCACGAACGCCGCCCCATGCGCGCGGCGGCACAGGCTGCAATGGCAATGCGCGACCCACTTGCTGGGCAGCGCGGCTTCGACGGTCACCTCGCCACATAGGCATCGGGCATGGGCGTGGGTCATTGCGGCACCTGTGGGTCCAGGGTGCCGATCGGTTCGGCCCGGCCGCCCAGGCACTGGCCCAGGAATCCCTCGGCCACCGCATTGAATGCCTTGCTGTTCTGCGGGCGGGCGAAACCGTGGCCCTCGTCGGGGAACAGCACGTAGGTCACCGGGATGTCCTTGGCCGTCATCGCCTTGACGATCTGGTCCGACTCGTCCTGCTTGACCCGCGGATCGTTGGCGCCCTGCCCGATCAGCAACGGCTTGCTGATCTTGTCGGCCAGGGTCAGCGGCGAACGTTCGACCAGCCAGCGCTTGCCGGCCTCGGTGCGCGGGTCGCCCATGCGCTTGGCCAGTTGCTCGTAGAAGCTGGCCCAGTAGGCCGGCACCGTGCTCAGCAGGGTGTTGAGGTTGGAGGGCCCGACGATGTCGACGCCGCACTTGAACGCATCGGGCGTGAAGGTCAGCCCGGCCAGGGTGGCGTAGCCGCCATAGCTTCCGCCCATGATCGCGACCTGGTCCGGCGTGGTCACGCCCTGCTTGACCGCCCACTGCACCGCATCGATGAGGTCGTCGTGCATCTTGCCGGCCCACTCGCCGTTGCCGGCGTTGGTGAAGTCCTTGCCGAAGCCGGTGGAGCCGCGGAAGTTGACCTGCAGGGTGGCGTAGCCGCGATTGGCCAGCCATTGCGGATAACTGGCATAGCCGTAGCCATCGCGCGCCCAGGGGCCGCCGTGGACCAGCAGCACCAGCGGCACGGCGGCATCGGCCTTGCCGTCGTTGTTGGCGTCGGCACTGCGGGGCAGGGTCAGGTAGCTGACCAGGTTCAGGCCATCGCGTGACTTGATCTCCTGCGGCCATTGCGCCACCAGCGGCTTGCCATCCAGGGCCGGGCGTGCCGAGAACAGCCTGGTCAGCTTGCCGCCGGCGTCGCGGTCGTAACGGTAATAGACCACCGGCGTCTCGGCGGCCGAATAGGTGACGATCCAGGTCTTGTCGTCGTGGGTGCGCGCGTTGACCCCGACCTCGCCCGGCCCGATCGCCTCCAGCCTGGCCAGGTCGGCGGCGATGGCCGGATCGATGGCCTTCCATTCCTCGCGCAGGTAGTCGACCGCGACGGCCTGGACCACGCCGGTGCGCGGGTCGGCCAGCGCATTGCCGACGTCGGCGCGCGCATCCTCGAGGACCAGCTTGCGGTCCCCGCTGGCCACGTCGATGGCGTACAGCGCCGCGGTGTTGCGGCCGCGCGAATCGATCATGTACAGGGTCTTGCCGTCGGTGGTGAGGCCGGCCGGCTGGGTGGAAAGCGAATCCTCGAACGGAATGTCCTCGTACTTCTTCCAGCCGCCCTGGCCGTCGGGCTGCAACACGTCCTGGCCGCCGTCCGGGCGCGAGCGCGAGGCGAAGCGCACCTGGTAGTCGGCATCGGCCAGGTAGTTCCCGATCTCATCGTCGTTGCGCTCGACCACGGCGCGCTTGCCGCTGCCCAGCTCGACCCGGTACAGGTCGTGCCACTTCGGGTCGCGGTCGTTCATCCCGACCAGGATCGAGTCGGGGTGGTGGTGGCTGACGCCGATGACCTGGGCGGTGGTCTTGGGGAACGGGGTCAGGTCGGTGGCCTTGCCCGAAGCGACGTCGACGCTGAAGAGATGGAAGTCCTCGTCGCCGCCGCTATCGCGCAGGTACAACAGGGTGCCTTCGCGATAGGACCAGAAATAGTTGCGGATGCCGCGTGCCTTGTCGCCGGTGACCGCCTTGGCCTGGGCGGGATCGCCGGCGGGCGCGACCCAGACGTTCATGACGCCCTCGACCGGCGCGATCCAGCTCAGGTACCTGCCGTCGGGGCTGATCATCACGCTGGCACGCTCGGGATTGCCGAACAGCGCGTCGCGCGGGATCAGCTCGACCCCGGCGATCTGCTGCGCGGCGGAGGCCTTGTCCTGGGCCAGGACGGTGGAAATGGACAGGCTCAGCAGTACGGTGGTGGCGATCAGGCGATGCATCGGCTTTCTCCGGGCAGGTGGTGGTGGGTCGCTACGAAGGTGCAGGAACCGGACCCAGTGGAACATGCCGCCGCCATGGGCGCATGTGACCAAAGGCATCGGTGCGGCGCCGCAAGGTCCTTGTGGCGGGCCGCCGCAGCGGAGCCCGGCTAGGCGGCGTCGCGCGCGTTGCCGCGGTCGATGCGGCGATAGCCGAGGGCTTCGGTCAGGTGGGCGGTGCCGATGCGCTCTTCGTTGGCCAGGTCGGCGACCGTGCGGGCCACGCGCAGGATCCGGTGCATGGATCGGGCCGACAGCTGCAGCCGTTCGATGGCCCGTTCCAGCAGGGCCTGGTCGGGATCGCCGAGGCGGCAGTGCTGCATGGTCTCGGCCTGGCCCAGTTGGGCATTGGCCTTGCCGCTGCGTGCGTGCTGGATGGCGCGCGCCGCCTCCACCCGCAGGCGCATGTCACGGGTCGGTTCGCCGGCCGGCGCGTCGGCGCGCAGGTCGCGGGCCGGCAGCCGCGGGACTTCGATGTGCAGGTCGATGCGGTCCATCAGCGGGCCGGAGATCCGCGCGCGGTAACGGCGGATGTTCTCGGGACTGCAACGGCAGCGACCCGACGGATCGCCTGCCCAGCCGCAGGGGCAGGGATTCATCGCCGCGACCAGCTGGAAGCGGGCGGGGAATTCGGAGCTGCGGGCGGCGCGGGAGACGGTGACGGTGCCCGATTCCAGCGGTTCGCGCAGCACTTCAAGCGCCTTGCGGTCCCATTCGGGAAGTTCGTCGAGGAACAGCACGCCGTTGTGGCTGAGCGAGATCTCGCCGGGGCGGGGATCGGCACCACCGCCCACCAGCGCCACCGCGCTGGCGGTGTGGTGCGGCGAGCGATAGGGACGCTGGCGCCAGCGCGCCGGGTCCAGTCCGCGTCCGCTCACCGAGGCGATGGCCGCGGTCTCCAGGGCTTCGTCCTCGCTGGCCTCGGGCAACAGCCCGGGCAGCCGCGAGGCCAGCAGGGTCTTGCCGCAGCCTGGCGTGCCGATCAGCAACAGGTGGTGGTTGCCGGCCGCGGCGACTTCCAGCGCGCGCCGCGCATGCAGTTGCCCGCGCACGTCGGCCATGTCCGGGATCAGGGTGGGCAGGGGGGCCGGGGCCTGCGCCGCGGGCAGCTGCCGGCTGCCGTTCAAGCCGGCGCACACCTCCAGCAGGGTGCGCGCGGTAAAGGCCTGCACCTCGCGGGCCAGTGCTGCCTCCGGACCGCTGCCCGGCGGCACGATCAGCTTGCGCCCGGCGCGGGCCGCGGCCAGCGCCGCCGGCAGGATACCGTCGACCGCGCGCAGTTCGCCGGTCAGGCCCAGCTCGCCGAGGAATTCGTATTCGCCCAGCGCGTTGCGATCGATCTGGCCGCTGGCGGCGAGGATGCCCAGGGCGATGGGCAGGTCGAAGCGGCCGCCATCCTTAGGCAGGTCTGCTGGCGCCAGGTTGACCGTGATCCGGCGCGCCGGGAACTCGAACTGGGCGCAGAGGATGGCCGCGCGCACCCGGTCGCGCGATTCGCGTACCGCGGCCTCCGGCAGGCCGACGATGTGGATCATCGGCAAGCCGCCGGACAGGTGCACCTCGACCCGGACCGGGGGCGCGGCCACGCCGGCGCGTGCACGGCTGTGCACCAGCGCAAGGCTCATGCCGGCAGGGCCTAGTGTTGCGGCGGCGGGTTGCGCTCGGCTTCGAGCGCGGCGGCCACGGCGCGCTCGAGGACTTCCAGCTTCTCGCGGGTGCGCAGCAGCACCGCGCGCTGCACGTCGAACTCCTCGCGGGTCACCAGGTCCAGCTTGCCCAGGCCCGACTGCAGCGCGCTCTTGAAGGTCTGCTGCAGTTCTTCGCGCAGCGCGTCATTGGGTTGCCCGCGCAGGCCCGGCGGCACCAGGTCGCTGAGCCGGCGGGCGAGGTCGTCGATGTGGTTGAGGTCGATCATGGGTTTCTCCGGCTGTGGGGGAACAGCCTGGCCAGGTCGCCCGGGTGGCGCCATCGGCATTTGCTGCGGCCTGGGGTCAGGTTATTCCGACGCCAGTCCCGGGGCGGTCATTGAACCCGACCGTCGGCACGCCTGCAACCGCGATATCCTGCGCCCAGCACCCTGCCAAGGAATAACTTCATGAAGATGATCATGGCCATCATCAAGCCGTTCAAGCTCGACGATGTGCGCGAAGCGCTGGCCGACGCGGGCATCACCGGCATCACCGTGACCGAGGTCAAGGGCTTCGGCCGGCAAAAGGGCCATACCGAGCTGTACCGCGGCGCCGAATACGTGGTCGACTTCCTGCCCAAGGTGAAGCTGGAGATCGCGGCCACCGATGACCAGGTGGACCTGGTGGTGGAGTCCATCGTCAAGGCCGCCGGTACCGGCAAGATCGGCGACGGCAAGGTGTTCGTGTACGACCTGGAACGGGTGGTGCGGATCCGCACCGGGGAACTGGATTCGGATGCGCTCTAGGCCACCGCGGGCAAGGACACCGGCAATTCCCGCGGCCTGCGTCCCGCCGGCCGCGTTGCGTCGGCCCCGCGGGCGCTTGCATGGAGTGGTCGCATGGATCGACGGCGTTTCCTGACGGTAAGTGGACTGGCGGCGGCGTCCCCGGCCTGGTCCGGCAGTGCGCCGGTCGCAGGCGCCGCGCCGGACCCTGGCCTGTTCAAGCGCGTCGACTTCGGCACCGACGGCCTGGGCCTGGATCCGCGCGAATATGCCGCGCTGCTGCATGAAGCGGCGTCCGGCGCGGACCTGCAGGCCGACAGCTACTCCAATGGCGGACTGATCGCGCAGCTGGAGCAGAAGTTCGCCTCGCTCCTGGGCAAGCAGGCTGCGATCTTCCTGCCGACCGGCACCCTGGCCAACCACCTGGCGATCAGGAAGCTCGCGGGCGAAGGCCGCCGCGTCCTGGTCCAGGCCGAAAGCCACCTCTACAACGACAGCGGCGATTGCGCCCAGGCCTTCAGCGGCATGAACCTGGTGCCGCTGGGCGAGGGCCGCGCCGCGCTCGGGGTCGAGGAAATCAGGCGCTGGGTGGAACGCACGGCGGGTGGCCGCGTGCAAATGAAGGTGGGCGCGATCTCGATCGAGACACCGGTGCGGCGCCGGGACCACGAGATGGTCCCGTTCGACGAGCTGCAGCGCCTCTCAGTCTACGCGCGCGACGCGGGCATCGGCCTGCACCTGGACGGTGCGCGCCTGTTCAATCTTCCCTTCCACTCCGGCAGGACCGTGCGCGAATACGCTGGTCTCTTCGACAGCGTCTATGTCTCGCTGTGGAAGCACTTCAACGGCGCCTCGGGCGCGATCCTCGCCGGCGATGCCGGGTTCATCGAGGGCCTGCTGCACGAGCGGCGCATGTTCGGTGGTTCACTGGCGCACGCCTGGCCCCAGGTCGCACTGGTGGCGAACTACGTCGATGGCTATGAGCGGGAGTACGCCAGGGCCTGGGGCGCGGCGGACCAGTTGATCGGCCTGCTCCGCTCGCAGGGCCTGTTCCAGGT
>SEHC01000160.1 GCA_004173415.1 Lysobacteraceae bacterium | reverse complement strand
TGGAACACCCCCGCCGGCAATCCCGCGTCGCGCAGGCAGTCGGCCAGCAGGCGACCGGCCCAGGGCGTGTCGGTGGCGCCCTTGAACACCACGGTGTTGCCGGTGACCAGGGCGGCGGCCACCGGCCCGCCGGCCAGGGCGAAGGGGAAGTTGAATGGAGCAATCACCACCCAGGCGCCGTAAGGGCGCATGACGCTGCGGTTGTGCGAGCGGAAGCCCGGCAGCGGGTCGTCCGGCAGGTCCTGCTCGTAGCCGTGGCGGGCTTCGAAATCGTCGGCGTAATGGCGGAAGAAGTCCGCGGTCTCCTGGGCCTCGCCCAGTGCTTCCATGCGGTTCTTGCCGACCTCCAGGGCCAGCGCGGCGGCAATCAGGTACACGCGTTCCTCGATCAGCGCGGCCACCTTCCTGAGCAGGCGCACGCGCTCGGCCATCGCGGTCGCGCGCCAGGAAGGGAACGCGGCGTGCGCGGCCTGCATCGCGCGTTCCACCTGGGCGGCGCCGGCCACGGCGAAGCGACCGAGCAGGCGACGCTGGTCGATCGGGCCGCGCCGCTCCTCCCAGCCGGCGCCGGCGCAGTCCTCGCCATCGACATGCAGCAGGTGCCCGGCGCCCAGCTGCGCGCCGACCTGGGCCAGGGCCGCATCGAAGCGCTGGTGCAGGTCCTCCGGCGGATCGAACATGGTCGCGTAGGTGAGCCGGAAGCTCATGCGGCCTCCGTGCCGGCGGACGCCATTTCGCCAAGCAGCCGGTCGAGCAGGTTGAGGGCGCTGGCCAGTTCCCCGGCGCCGACCACCAGCGGCGGCGCCAGCAGGATCAGGTTGCCGCGCACGGCGAACGACACCCCCTGGGCCATCGCCTTGCGCACCAGTCCGGCGAGGCCGGCCGGCACCCGCGGCCACGGCGCCAGGGGCGTGCGGCTGGCGCGGTCGGCGACCAGTTCGACCACGGCGAACAGGCCGTGGCCGCCGCGCACGTCGCCGATCAGCCGGTGGCGCGCCTGCATGCCCTTCAACACCGCATGCATCTGCTGGCCCAGCAGGCGCGAGCGTTCGACCAGGCCTTCGTCCTCGTAGGCCTTCAGCGCGGCCACCCCGGCCGCGCACGACAGCGGATGCCCGCAGTAGGTGAGCCCGGTGTACAGCATCTGGTCCTCGAGCCGCCGGGCCATCGCCGCCGACAGCAGCACCGCGCCCAGCGGCAGGTGCGCACCGGTCAGTCCCTTGGCCAGGGTCATCAGGTCGGGGCGGGCGTCCTCGCCATGACGTTGCCAGGCGAACCATTCGCCGCAGCGGCCGAAGCCGCTCATCACCTCGTCGGCGATCAGCGGGACGCCACGCTCGCGGGTGATCGCGCGCAACCGCGGCCAGTAGTTGTCCGGGGCGACGATGCCGTTGCTGCCGGCATCGGGTTCCATCAGCACCGCGGCGACCTGGTCGGCACCCTGCGCGTCGATCGCCGCGGCCACCGCATCGGCGGCGCGCTGGCCGCACTCTGCGTCGTTGTCGCTGCCGAACGGGCAGCGGTAGGCGTACGGCGGCGGTACGTGCAGCACGTCGAACGCGGCCGGGTCCACCTGGCCGCGGGTGCGCGCGTCGCCGGACAGGGCCATGGCCGCATAACTGGCGCCGTGGTAGGAGCGGTCGCGCGCGATCACCTTGCCGTGCGGCAGCCCGCGCGCCTGGCGGGCGAACTTGACCGCGTGCTCGTTGGCGTCGGCGCCGCCGAGGGTGAAGAACACCCGGCCGCCATGGAAGCCGGACCTGTCCAGCAGCGCCGCCGCCAGTTCGGCGCGTGGTTGCGCGCCCCAGGCCGAGGTGACGAAGCACAGGCGTTCGGCCTGTGCGCGGATTGCCGCGACCACATGCGGATGCTGGTGGCCGAGGTTGCTGCATTCGGCCAGGCTGCTCATGTCCAGGTATTCGTTGCCCGCCTCGTCGCGCAGGCGCGCACCCTCTCCACCGACGATGGTCGGGGCCTGCCACTCCGATTGCACACACCAGCTGTGCAGCACGTCGTCGCGCTCTTTGGACAAGGTAAGCTCCGGAGAAACGTGCGGTAATCGAACACTAATTCGTATTGCGAACCCATTGGAAACCTTCTACGCTCGCCGTGTCAATCCAGCCACGCGGGCGCATGTCAGCCAACGCATTCGAGCAGAGTCCCGATTACGTGCAGTCGCTGGCCCGCAGCCTGCAGGTGTTGCGGGCCTTCGGCCACGACCTGTCCAGTCCCAGCCTTTCCGACATCGCCACGCGCACCGGGCTGTCGCGCGCGGTGGTGCGGCGCATCCTGCTGACCCTGCAGCACCTGGGCTACGTGATCGTGCGCGGGCGCAGCTTCCACCTGACCCCGCGCGTGCTCGAGCTCGGCTACAGCTACCTGTCCTCGATGGACCTGACCGAGCTGGCCCAGCAGACCCTGGAGCAGCTGGCGCAGAAGCTTGGCGAGTCATGCTCGATGGCGGTGCTGGACGGCAACGACATCGTCTACGTGCTGCGCGTGCCGGTGCGGCGGGTGATGAGCATCGGCCTGGGCGTGGGCGCGCGGCTGCCTGCCTTCGCCGCGTCGATGGGCCGGGTGATGCTGGCCGACCTGGCCGACGAAGAACTCGACCATTGGCTGCAGGGCAACGACTTCCGGGCCTACACCCCCAGCACCCTGCGCACCGCGCGCGCGCTGAAGGCCGAGCTGCTTCAGGTGCGCAAGCAGGGCTACGCCCTGGTCGCCCAGGAGCTGGAGCTGGGACTGTGTTCGATTGCGGTGCCGATCCGCGCGGCCAACGGCTGCGTGGTGGCCGGGCTCAACGTGAGCATGCAGTACGACGACAAGGTGCGCGACCGGGCGGTCAAGAAGATCCTGCCGGCGCTGCGCGCCGCGCAGCCGGAAATCGAGCGGGCGATCCGTCAGGGTGGCTGGGCCCCGCAGGTCTACCGCAGGCAAGGACAGTGAACCGGGCCTACCTGGTGGATGCGACGCGGACTCCGTTCGGGCGTTACCGCGGCGCCCTCGCCGGCGTGCGCTGCGACGACCTCGCCGCGCTGCCCCTGGCCGCCTTGCTGCAACGCCATCCGGCGCTGGATCCGACGCGGCTGGATGAAGTCATCCTGGGGTGCGCCAACCAGGCCGGCGAAGACAACCGCAACGTCGCGCGCATGGCCGCGTTGCTGGCCGGCCTGCCGGAGACGGTGCCGGCGGTGACCGTCAACCGCCTCTGCGCCTCGGGCCTGGAAGCGATCGGGCAGGGCGCGCGGGCGATCGCCAGTGGCGAAGCCGACCTGGTCCTGGCCGGTGGCGTGGAGAGCATGACCCGCGCGCCGTACGTGATGGCCAAGGCCGGGTCGGCTTTCGACCGCGAACAGCAACTGGCCGATACCACCCTGGGCTGGCGCCTGGTCAATCCGCGCATGCAGGCCGGCTTCGGCATCGACTCGATGGCCAGGACCGCGGAAAACCTCGCCAGTGAACACGGCATCGCCCGCGCCGACCAGGACGCATACGCCCTGCGCAGCCAGCAACGCGCGGCGCGCGCCCGGCAGGCGGGCGTGTTCGACGAGGAAGTCAGCGCGGTGCCGGTGCTGCGCGACGGCCGGGCGGAAGCCTTCGAACGCGACGAACAGCCGCGCGCCGACAGCAGCCTGGAGCGGTTGTCCGCGCTGCAACCCCTGCTGGGTCCGGGGACCACGATCACCGCCGGCAACGCCGCCGGCTTGAACGATGGCGCCGGCGCGGTACTGCTGGCGTCCGAGGCCGCGGTTGAGCGGCACGGCCTGCAGCCACTGGCGCGGGTGCTGGGCATGGCCTCGGCCGGCGTGGCCCCGCGGACCATGGGCCTGGGTCCGGTACCGGCGATCGGCAAGCTGCTGGCCCGCTGCGGGCTTTCGCTGGCCGACTTCGACCGGATCGAGATCAACGAGGCGTTCGCCGCCCAGGTCCTGGCCTGCACCCGTGCACTCGGATTGGGCGACGATGCCGAGCACGTCAACACCGATGGCGGGGCCATCGCCTTGGGCCATCCGTTGGGTGCCAGCGGCGCCCGCCTGGCCATGGCTGCGGCCTTCGCCCTGCGCCGGCATGGGCAACGACGCGCGCTGGTCAGCCTGTGCGTCGGGGTCGGCCAGGGCCTGGCGCTCGCACTGGAACGGCCATGACCATGTCCATGACCCGGGACTTGCCCTGCCCATGAGCAGACGCGATGCAATGAAGCTGCTGACCTCGGCATTGCTGATGCTGCCCCTGGCCTGTGTCGCCACGGAGGGACCCGGCGCGCACGACGCGCTAGGCAGGCAGCTGCTGCAGGAACTGGTCGAAACCGACACCACGCCCGGCCATGGCAGCACCACCGCGGCCGCGGAACTGCTGGCCAGGCGTTTCCTCGCCGCCGGCTTCGACCCGGCCGACGTGCAGGTGCTCGGCGACCATCCGCTCAAGCGCAACCTGGTGGTGCGCCTGCGCGGCCGCGGCGAGCGCCAGCCGATCCTGTTGCTGGCCCACCTGGACGTGGTCGAAGCCAGGCGCGAGGACTGGAACTTCGATCCCTACAAGCTCACCGAGAAGGACGGCTACTTCTACGGGCGCGGGACCTCGGACATCAAGGGCGGCGCCGCAGGACTGGCGGCGACGCTGCTGCGCCTGCATGCCGAAGGCATCAAGCCGCGCGGCGACTACGTGCTGGCGCTGACCGCCGGCGAGGAGGACGGCGTCGACAACGGCGTGCAATGGCTGCTCGCGCACCGGCCCCGGCTGGTCCAGGCCGCGTACGCCATCAACGTCGATGGCGGCGGCCCGGAGATCCGCGCCGGCAAGCCGGCCGTGCTGTCGGTGGAGACGGCCGAAAAGGTCTACCTCAGCTACACCGTCACCGCGCGCGACCCCGGTGGCCACAGTTCCCTGCCCACCGACGACAACGCCATCAGCCGGCTGGCCCGGGCGCTGGCCAGGTTGTCGCAACTGCAGTTCCCGCTGCGCACCAACAGCGCGACCCGTGGCTACTACGCCGGGCTGGCCGCGCTGTACTCGGGCGATGCCGCGCGGGACATGCGCGCGGCCGCCGGGGCGACCCCGGACCCGGCCGCGCTGGAGCGCCTGGCCGCTTCCTCTGCCTACAACAACGCCCAGTTGCGGACCACCTGCGTGCCGACCCTGCTGCAGGGTGGGCATGCGGAAAACGCGCTGCCGCAGATGGCCCGGGCCACGCTGAATTGCCGCGTGCTTCCGGACGAGGATTTCGCCGCAGTGGAGCGCAGCCTGCGCGAGGCCATCGCCGACCCGGGGCTGGAGCTGGCGCGGGTCGCCGAACCGCAGCCGAGCCCGCCCTCGCCGGTCGACGCCGGGTTGTTCGGGCGGATCGCCGATGCCGCCCACGGCCTGTGGGGTCCGATTCCGGTCGCGCCCTACATGTCGGCGGGCGCCACCGACAGCGTGTTCCTGCGCGCGGCCGGGATGCCGGTCTACGTGTTCAACGGCATTGCCTACGATGT
>SEHC01000159.1 GCA_004173415.1 Lysobacteraceae bacterium | reverse complement strand
GTTGGTGGGCGCGGCGTCCAGCGGCTCGCTGCGGATCTCGCCCTCGGCCACCGGCTGGAAGCCCTGGCCCTGGGTTTCGGCCGGCGCCGGCGGGGTCGCCGAGCTGCCGGTGATGACCACCGGACCGGAAACCACGGCCTCGGAGGACCCGGTCGCCGTGACCGCGGGCCGGGGCGCTTCGCCACGCGAGGCGCGGGCGATGGCGGTGGCTTCCTCCAGCTGGTCGCGGAATCCGACCACCGCGTCCGACGGGGCGCCGGCACGGCTTTCGAAAATCGCCCGCGGGGTGGCGGCGCTACCGTACACGGCCACGTTGGCGTCGTCGTCGATCTGCAGCACCGCCCCGTCCAGGGCCACGCCGGCAAACAGGCCGCGTGCGCGCGACCAGGACCAGATCTCGGCCTTCAGCTGGCCGTCGGTGGAGGCCGAGGCGTTGCGGCCGACCGGGCCGGCGGCGACCCCGGCATCGGCGCCCAGGGTGATCTTGCCGTTGACGATGTTGTCCAGGTTGCGGTCATTGCGGAACACCAGGACCACGTCGGAGGACTGGACCCCGGCCTGGAAGCCGATGCTGCCGCCGGTGAGCTTGATGAACACCGGTTGCGACCAGCTGCCGTCGGCGCTTTTCACCGACATCAGGCCGTGGCCGCGGCGGCCGCCGACCACCAGGCCCACTTTCAGGGTGTCGGGGATGACCACCACCGCGCGGCCTTCGTCCAGCAACTTGTCGGGAATGCCCTGCTCGGGGATCTGCTGGATCTCGCTGAGCACGCGCACCGCGTCGCGGGCGCGCTGGTCCTCGGTCGGCCCGGCGACGGCGGTACCGGCCAGGGCGGCGGCGGCGACCAGGAGGGCAAGGCGCGGCAGGCGCGATCCGGGGAACGGGTTGGAGGCGGACATGGTGAACTCCGGTGTGATGAGAGGGCAGGTGATGCGCAAGGAAAACACGATAAGGCATTGATGCCGCGTGGCCTGTTTCGAGCCTAGACGCGGCCGCGTGAATCGACCATGAGTTTTTCAGTGCCCGCGCCAGGCGTCAGCTGCCGCCGATCGGTCTGTCATCATGTGCCATGGACGACATTTCCCACCCCGCGCCGCGCACCGCCCTGCTGATCGCCAACCTGGGCACGCCGGCCGCACCCACCCCCCGCGCGGTTCGCCGTTACCTGGCCGAATTCCTCCACGACCATCGCGTGGTCCAGCTGAGCCGCTGGATCTGGTGCCCGCTGCTGCATTTCCTGATCCTGCCGCTGCGCGGGCCGAAGGCGGCGCGCAAATACGCCAGCATCTGGCTGCCGGAAGGCTCGCCGCTGGCGGTCCACACCCAACGCCTGGCTGCGGCCGTGCAATCGCGCCTGCCGGACTGGCGGGTGGTCGCGGCCATGCGCTACGGCGAGCCGGCATTGGCCAAGGCCCTGCAGGCACTGCGCGCCGAAGGCGTCGGGCAGGTGGTGGTGTTGCCGCTTTATCCGCAGTATTCGACCACCACCACCGCCTCGATCTTCGACGTGGTCGATCGCGAGACGGCCGGGCTGGCGGTGCGACGGATCGACGACTACTCGGTGGACCCGGGCTGGGTGGCGGCGGTGGCCGACTCGATCCGCGCCTGGCGCGGCCGCGAAGGCCGCGGCGAGCACCTGCTGTTCTCCTTCCATGGGCTGCCGCAGCGCATCGCCGATGGCGGCGATCCATACCCGCAACGCTGCCAGGCCAGCGTCGCGGCGATCACCGCCGAGCTCGGCCTGGACCCCAGCCAGTGGACCCTGACCTACCAGTCCCGATTCGGCAGGGAGCGCTGGCTGCAGCCGGCCACCGACCAGGTGTTGGCGGAGCTCGCCGCGCGCGGCATCCGCCAGGTCGACGTGGTCTGCCCTGGCTTCGCCGTCGACTGCCTGGAAACCCTGGAAGAGGTAGCCATGCAGTTTGCCGAAAACTTTGCCGAAGCCGGCGGCCGCTTGCGCTACATCCCCTGCCTCAACGAATCCGACGCGCATGCCGACGCCTTGGCGGCGCTGGCGCGCCAGGCCCTGGACGCGGGTCGATGACGCCGCGGGAAACGGGTTTCGAACTGGCCTTCGGCCGCCTGGCCGGCCTGCGCGCCGGACGCCAGGGCCGACAGAAAGTGCTGGCCCTGCACGGCTGGCTGGACAATGCGGCCAGCTTCCTGCCGCTCGCCACGCAGCTGCCCGAGCTTGACCTGGTGATGCTGGACCTGCCGGGGCACGGACGCAGCGCCCACCTCGGGCCGGGCGCCGATTACACCCTGTCGGTGACCCTCAATTCGATCATCGACGTGGTCGACGCGCTGGGTTGGGAACGCTTCGCCGTGCTCGGCCATTCGATGGGCGCGGGCATCGGCAGCATCCTCGCCGCCTCGCTGCCGCAGCGGGTGGAACGACTGGTCGCGATCGAGGCGCTGGGCGCTTTGGCCGAGACCCCCGAGCGCACGGTGACGCGCCTGCGCCAGGGCGTGGCGGCGATGCGCGCGCTGCCGTCCAAGCGCCTGCGCGTGTTCCCGGACCTGGCCGCGCCGATCCGCGCGCGCATGCAGGCCAACCAGTTGAGCGAACCCTGCGCGCGCCTGCTGGTCGAGCGCGGCGTGGTCGCGGTCGAAGGCGGCTTCGCCTGGAGCAGCGATCCGCGCCTGACCGTCGATACCCTGCAGCGGATGACCGAAGACCAGGTCCGCGCCCTGGTCCAGGGCATCGAGTGCCCGACCCGGGTGCTGTTCGCCGATCCGCCGCAGACCTACCTGCCCGAACCCCTGCGCAGCGAGCGCGCGGGGCTGCTGCCGCGCGGCGAGCTGACGGTGATCGCGGGCACCCACCACCTGCACATGGAGGACCCGCCGGCGGTGGCGGCGGTGATCGGGGATTTCCTGGCCGGGCAGTAGCCCGCCGTCACCGGCCGGTCTCCCCGGCCGGCCAATGCACCGGTTGCTTCAGCCCGCCAGCAAGGCGCGCAGCGATCCCTTCAGCCGCCGGCCCTGCGCATGGAAATATTCGCGTTCGTCGCGCCAGGTGGGGAAACGCGATTCGACCTCGTGCCAGAAACGTGACGAGTGGTTGGCGTGGATCAGGTGGCACAGCTCGTGGACCAGCACGTATTCGAATGCCGAGGGTCGTCCCAGCACCAGTGCGAGGTCCATCGCGAGCGAGCCGTCGGGGCTCAGCGAACCCCACTGCGAGGACATGACCTTGAGCCGGATGCGGGTCGGCGCGCGTGGCAGCGTCGGCAGGTACCGCGGCAGCCAGTGGCCGATGTCGGCCCGTGCCTGCGCTTCGTAGAACTCGCGCAGCGCGCGTTGCAGGGTCGCCTGTCCGGCCCGCGCGGTGGCGTGGAAATGCAGGCCGTCGTGCTCGTGGACCAGCCGCGTGTAACGTCCCGCGTGCCATTGCAGTGGCAGTTCCGTGCCGCGCAGCGGCAGCGTTCCCGTGCTGTGGCGATCCAGCGCCGGCGAAGTGTCGTCACCGGCGTATTTCCGCAGTTGCAGGCCCAGCCACTGGCGATGTTCCTGCAGGAAGCGATCGCCGGACACCAGGCTGGCGCGCAGCGGCAGGGTCAGCCGCGCGCCACGCTCGTCCACGCTCAGCTTGATGCGCTTGGCGCGCGGATCGCGCACGCGCTGCACTTCCAGTTGCTGGTCGGGCAGTTGTAAAAGTACGGTATCGCGCTCGATCGAAGGCGATGGCTTGAGCAGAAGGCGGCGCAACGACATACCGCGATTATGCGGCCATCGCATGTGAAAACGCCTGCCCACCGGCAGGCGTCAGGGGGTTGCCGGCCCAGTCGGGCAGCGGAGGCCGCGCGCCACCGCCACCGTGGATCGAACTACCTGTGATAGCTCGCGAGCAGGGGCAAGGCCCGCACTGCGGCCACGGTGTCGAACGGCAGGTTCGCGTCGGTGTCCGCAGCCAGGGTGGCGACGGCGCGAACGCGCGGATTGTCGCGCCGGACCAGCGCCAGTTCGGCTTCGCCACGCCAGCGCGCCAGCAGGGTCTGGCATCGACGGGCCAACTTGTCGGTATCCGCAGCCTGGGCAAAGGCAGCGTCCGTGCAGGTGCTGGCGAAGCGTTGGCCACTGGCGGTCATGATGCCGGGCACTACCAGGGGTTCGCTGTTGGCAACCGATTCGGCCAGGGCCAGGCCCGGGGCAAGGGAGAGTGCCAGTAATGCGAGCTTGAGCATTTTCATGTGGATTCCTTCCGGGTTGGGTGGTGTCGCAGCAAGTCGCAAGGGCGGCAATCTGACCGGCATGCACTGGAACTACGGGCAGGGACGCGGGGTCGTCGCAGCCGGCTGCTCAGAAACTGGGGGGATAGCGGGGAATCCAGCGCAGGGACAGGAAGCCCGGCTCGCTGTCGTCCTTCTCGGCGATCGCATCGGTGCGCCGGGCGGCTTCAAGTCGCCACTGCAGCAGCAACCGTTCGCAGCGCCGGGTCCTGGCCGCCGGACCGGCCGCATCGGCAAATGCCGCGTCCGAGCATTTGTCGGCGAACTTCCGGCCGGTGGGGGTCATCAGGCCGGGCACCACCAAGGGCGAGGTGGCCGTGGTTGCCGCGGCGGCGGCCAGGGCCGGTGACCACAGCAGGATCAGGAAGACCGGTTTTCACAGCTTCATCGGAACTGCTTGTGCGATGGGCTCGAGCCTGTCCGAACCTACGCCCCCCCGGCGGGTCCGGTCAAACCACGCCGTCATTGCATGGCGACCGGACAGGATCCCTGTCGCAGGCTCAGGCTTCGGCCTTGCTCAGTTTCAGGGCCGACTCCAGGACCACGAACAGCCGCTTCACTTCGCCGCTCATCAGGGCGAAGCGGGCGTCGAGCTCAGCGCGCAGGTCCTCGCGCTCGGTGTTCTCCAGCTGGTCGACCACGCCGTCCAGGAACTTGAGCTTGCGGATGACCAGGTCCTCGCCGAGGACGAAGGAGAGATGGTCGTCCAGGGTCAGGGCCAGCCGGGTGACCTGCTTGCCGGCCTCCAGGTGCTTGCCGATCTCGTCGCCCTGCAGGTCCTGGTTCTGGCACTTGACCACCGCGCCGCCGTCCATCGCGTCCTTCAACTCGCATTCCTCGCCCAGGGCCAGGCCGTCGGGCAGCGGCTCGCCGGCGATCCAGCCGGTCAGTACCGAGCGCGGCGCGACTTCGGCATTGAGCGGCAGCGCTCCTTCTGCTCGATCTCCTCGAGCTTCTTGGCCAGCAGGTCGTTGACCACCGATCCGGGCAGGATCTTGTCCTCGCTGCCGACCGTCAGCCAGATCGAGTCGCCGCGGCGATGCGAGAACCCGTCGGCCTCGGCATTGCGGCCGAACGGCGAGACGAAGCCGCGCGAGGACAGCTCCAGCGCGCCGACCGGTTTCAGCGGCACATCGGCGAGCAGGCTGTCGAGCTGGGAGAAATCCAGGGTGGTGGGGAAGCGGAACAGGGTCAGGTTGCGAAAGAACATCAGGAATCCGGAAGAGTGGGGAGTTGGGAGCGAGTGGTGGTGAGTGAGGAGTGAGAGTGAGGAAGAGCGGAGGCAGGAAGCTTCAGCTCGTCGTCCCGGGGCAAGCCGGGCGGCAGCTAGCCGCAGCCTGGAGCCGGAACTTCCCTGCTGGCGCCCAGGCCGAGGAAGTCGAACAGCCTGGGATCGGCCAGCTGCGACGGTTCCACCCGCGCCAGGGCCCGCGCGATCTGGTCGATGCGCCCGGGCGTTTCTGTTTCCCAGGCGGCCATCATCTTCTGCACCTGCTTGCGTTGCAGGTTCTCCTGCGAGCCGCACAGGTCGCAGGGGATGATCGGGAAAGCCCGGGCCCGGGCGTGGTCGGCGATCTCGGCCTCGCTGGCATAGGCCAGCGGCCGGATCACCACGTGCCGGCCATCGTCGCTCAGCAGCTTGGGCGGCATGCCGCTGAGCTTGGCGTGGAAGAACAGGTTGAGGAAG
>SEHC01000158.1 GCA_004173415.1 Lysobacteraceae bacterium | reverse complement strand
CGAGTGCGAGGAACGAGAAGCGACGAACGAGTGAGGAGCGGGGAGTTCCCCGGCTCCTCACTCGTTCGTCGCTTCTCGTTCCTCGCGTCCCCCGCCCGTTCCCCGTTCACGCCCCCCCGGTGTACCCTGCCGGTTCCACGGAAACGAGGTGCGCGCATGAAGACGATTCTGGTCGCCAGCTCCAAGGGTGGCGCCGGCAAGACCACGTTGGCCACCAACCTGGCCGCGCAGTTCGCGCTTGAGGGCAAGCGCACCGTGCTGGTGGACGCCGATCCGCAGCACTCCTCCACCCGCTGGGCCGAGCGCCGGGCAGAAATGGACAGCGCCGTGCTGCCGATCGACGCCAGCGGCAAGCGCAACTGGCGCGCCAACCTGCCCGATGACGCCGAACGGGTGGTCATCGACGCGGCCGCCGGCTCCATGGCCGACGACCTGTCCCAGTTCTTCGACCATGTCGATGCGATCGTGGTCCCCGTGCTGCCGTCGGCGCTGGACATCGAGGCGACCGTGGGTTTCCTGAATTCGCTTTCCAAGGTCCCGCGGGTGCACAAGCGCAAGCTGCCGGTGGGGCTGGTGGTCAACCGCAGCAAGCCGTGGACCAATACCTCCCAGCAGGCCCTGGAAATGCTCAAGAGCTGGCCCTACCCGGTGGTCGCGCAGTTGCGCGACAGCCAGGCCTACGTGGTCCTTGCCGGCCTGGGTCGCAGCCTGTTCGACTACCGTTCGGCCCAGGTCCGCGACCATCAGGCCGACTGGGAACCCCTGCTGAAATGGCTCAGGAAGGCTTGAGCTCCGCACCGATCCGCCCACTCGTCCAACCGAAGGGATGCCATGCGTGAACTGATCCTCCTGCGCCATGCGCATGCCGAACCCGCCGAAAGCGGGCAGCCGGACATAGACCGCCCGCTCTCGCCCGAGGGCTTGGCCGAGGCCCAGGCCGCCGGCCGCTGGCTGGCCGAACAGGGCCTGGTCCCGGACCGGATCCTGTGTTCGCCGGCCCGGCGCGCGCGCGAAACCCTCGAGGCGGTACTGGAAAAGATCGGTTACGTCGAGCAACGGCTCGAAGACGCGATCTACGAAGCCACCGCCGGCACCCTGGCCGAACTGGCCGACAGCCACCGCGAAGCCGCGCGGCTGATGCTGGTCGGCCACAACCCGGGCCTGGAGCGGCTGGCCGCGCTGATGCACAGCGGCCAGTCCGGCGACTACCGCGGGATGCCGGTGGCTTCGGTGATGGTGCTGAAGCTGCCGGCCGACGCCAGCGTCGAACCGGGCGTGGCGACCCTTTCCGCCTTCTGGTGGCCGTGACGGCAAAAATGCTTTTCCGGAATTCCTGTCGTGGCTGGGCCTTGGCCCTGCTCTGCCTGTGGCCGGCGCTGTCCGCCTGCGCCGAGGGCTTCGACCCGGAGGCGTCACGTTTCGGTTTCGAGCTGCGGACCCGCTGGGGCAAGAAGCTGGAAGGCGTGTTCCCGCGATATGACGGCGAGGTCAAGCGCCTGCCCGACGGCCGCCACCAGGTGGTCCTGCGCATGTACACCCGTTCGGTCGAGATCGTTGGCTATCCCCGCTATACCCAGTGGACCCGCGGGCACCAGTTCTTCGAGGCCGAACGCTATCCGGTGGTGGTGTTCGTCTCGCGGCCCTATGACGAGTCGCTGCTGGTCTCCGGCGGCGACCTGGCCGGCGAGCTGAGCATCCGCGGCATCACCCGGCCCAAGACCCTGCAGGTGGCGCCTTCGACCTGCTCGCGACCGGCCCTGGACTGCGACGTGGTCGCCACCGGGGCGGTGCGGCGCAGCGACTACGACATGGACGACTGGATGATGGCGGTCAGCGACCGGGTGGTGTTCGTGCTGCGCGCGCGCCTGAAGGACGCGTCGTGACCCCGTGGTCGCGTGCCGTGGCGTTGTGGCTGGCGCTGTCGTGCGCGGCCTGCGCCAGCCTGTCCGACCGCCAGCGCGACCAGGCCGCGTCGATCGCCCAGGCCGCGCGTTCCCAGGTCGTCGACTGCAGCCAGGCCAACGCCTGCGCGGCCGACTCGGCCCTGCATGGGCTGGGTGCCCGGGCCTATGCCGAATCCAGCGCCGCCGCGCCGCGCCACTACGCGCTGATCCTGGACCAGGGCCAGGATGCGCTGCTGGCCCGGGTCGACCTGATGCGCAGCGCCCGCCAGCGCATCGACCTGCAGACCTACATCTTCGATACCGACGACAGCGCGCGGCTGGTGCTGGAGGAATTGCTGGCGGCCGCGCGGCGCGGGGTCCAGGTGCGGCTGCTGATCGACCAGCTGTCGGCGATCTCCGACCTGCGCATCCTCGCCGCCCTGGCCGGCGCGCACCGCAATTTCCAGATCCGCATCTACAACCCCAGCTTCGGCAAAGCCAAGCTGAACTACTTCGACTACGCCGGCAGCGTGCTGTGCTGCTTCCGCCGCTTCAACCAGCGCATGCACACCAAGCTGCTGCTGGTGGACGACAGCGTCGGCATCACCGGCGGGCGAAATTACCAGGACGACTATTACGACTGGGACGCCGAGTACAACTTCCGCGATCGCGACGTGCTGGTCGCGGGCCCGGCGACCCAGGCGATGGCGGCGAACTTCGAGGCGTTCTGGAACGCCCGGCGCAGCGTCCCGGCCGAGCGCCTGAACGACGTGGGCCGCACCTTGCTGCGCGATGGGGTGCCGTCGATGCCGCCCCTGGACTACCTGCGGCCGCAGCGCGTTGAGGAGTTCCTGCGCGAGGTCGGCGACCCCGCGCTGGTGCGGCAGCGGCTGGTCGAACCCGCCCTGCCGGTGCGCGCGGTGGAGTACGTCGCCGACCTGCCGCAGAAGCACCGGCGCGAGCGTCCCGCCGATGCCGCGCCCGCGGCGCCGGTGCTGGAACGGCTGATCAGCGGCTCGCGTTCGGAAATCCTGCTGCAGACCCCGTACCTGGTGATGTCGCAGCCGGCCCAGGACCTGTTCCGCGAACTGCGCAAGCGCCAGCCGCCGCCGCAGGTGATCGTGTCGACCAACAGCCTGGCGGCGACCGACAACGCGGTGGTGTATGCGATGTCGTTCAAGTACAAGCGTCGCTACCTGCGCGAATTCGGCTTCCGGATCCACGAATACAAGCCGTTCCCCGAGGACGCTCCGGTCGACTACGCGGCGTTGTTGCCGGGTCCGCCGCTGGCCGCGCCGGTGCCCGGTCCCGCACCGGTCACGGCCGGGGAGGCAACGCCGGCGCCGCCCGCCCGGCCTGCCCCGGCGGCGGTGGTGGCGCCCGGAAGCAAGATCCGCCGGCCCGCCCGCCAGACCGCCCGCAAGCTGCAACGCACCGAGTCGCGGCCCTCCTTCCTCAGCAGCGGCGCGGGCAGTGCCCCGTTGCCGCTGAAGCGGGCCGGCGTACGCCTGGGCCTGCACGCCAAGTCGATGGTCATCGACAACCGCATCGGCGTGATCGGCACCCACAACTTCGACCCGCGCTCGGAGAACTACAACACCGAAAGCGCGGTGGTGATCGACGACGTGGCCTTCGCCCAGGCCCTGGCCGCGAGCATCCGCCGCGACATCGCCCCGGAGAATTCGTGGACCATCGCCCCGCGGGCCAAGCCACCGGTGCTCTCCGGCCTGGACTACAGCCTGGGCAAGGTCTCCGAGGCCCTGCCGCTGTTCGACCTGTGGCCGTGGCGCTATGCGACCAGCTACGAATTCATCCCCGGCCCGGATTGCCCGGCGCCGCTCGCGCCCGGCGATCCGGGATTCCACCGCTGCTACCAGGCGGCCGGCGACTTCCCCGAAGTCAATGTCGGCCCCAAGTGGCTGTACACGCGCCTGCTGACCGCCTTCGGCGCCGGCCTCGTCCCCATCCTTTGAGGAACCGCCGCATGGCTTTCCGTTCTCCCGTGGATATCGCAGCGGTCAACGCGCTGCGCGACGACTGCATGGTCGGGCACCTGGGCATCACCATCATCGAGGCCGGCGAAGACTGGCTGCGCGGCACCATGCCGGTGGATGCGCGCACCCGCCAGCCCTACGGACTGCTGCACGGAGGCGCCTCGGTCGCCCTGGCCGAAACCCTGGGAAGCATGGCCGGTGGACTGTGCGTGGACCCGCAGCGCGAGGCGGTGGTGGGCCTGGAGATCAATGCCAACCACCTTCGCGCGGTCCGCAGCGGCGTGGTCACCGGCACCGCCCGCGCCCTGCATGTCGGCCGGACCACCCAGGTCTGGGAAATCCGCATCGAGAACGAGGCCGGCAAGCCGGTTTGCATTTCGCGGTTGACCCTGGCGGTCGTGCCGGTGGCGTGAGCACGTTGGCGGCAACCTTGCTGTTCCTCGCTGTCCAGGCGATGTGCCTGCTCGTGGCGTGGTGTTGGCCGCTTCCCGAGGACTGGAAGATTCCGCTTGTCTTGCTGTGGCTGGTCGTTGTGTCCAAGCTGGTCGCGGTCGCCATGGCAGTGCAACGCAGCAGCGGGAACTGAGCCTGTAACACAACGCCAAGGCGATCGTCAGGTCGTGGCCTGGCCCCTTGGCCGGCGCCTTGCCCCGACCTCCATCCAGGTGCGAAAATTGTGATGGGGAACAGACGGATGGGGCGTCATGGCTGACTGGAACACACTGGCGCTGATTGCTTGCTGCGCCTTGCCGTCGACCGCATGGGCTTCGGACCAGGAACCATGGTCTGAAGTGGAAAGCCGCGGCGCCAATGCCTCCAGCCGGACCGATTACAACATCGAAGTACTGGGCATGGATGGGCAGACGGATTTCGACCGGGAGCAGACGCTCAAGCGCTTCAAGCCCGGCATGCGTTATTTCCAGATCGCCACCACCAAGGCCGGCAAGCGCGGCAGGACGAGCTACCAGACCGTGACTCTGGATGCAGAGCCCTGCGTCCGCTATTACCTCGCGGCCCGGCACACGATCAGCCTCGACAACCTTGAGTGGGAACCGGTAATCGTCCGCGAAAAGCGCATCGGCGGCTGCGGTGAGAAGGAAGCCGTCGGCTCCACCGCAGGAAGCGGAGCGGGCTGAAGTCGCCCGGCGTTGCCGGTATTGCGTGAGCGGGACGCGACCGTGCCGACAGCGGTGGTTCTAGTAGCCCAACTCCAGATCCATCCGGTATCGTGCGCGGATGAATTCCCCATTGCCTCGCGCCAGCTCAGGCGGCGGACCGGGGCGCGCGTTCCGGTACCTGTACCGCGCACCCCTGTTGCTGGTCCATATCTTCGTGTTGTTGCCGCTGGTGCTGCTGAGCATATGGGATTCGTGGCCAAGCAGGAGATCCGCGGCTGGCCGCTGGTCGGCTGGCTGGCCGCGCGCGGCGAGACCATCTTCCACCAGCGCGGCAGCCAGGAATCGATGGGCGGGGTGATGCATGCCATGCTCGCCCGCCTGCAGGCCGGGCGCGCGGTAGGGGTGTTCCCGGAAGGGCGCACCCGCGATGGCGCCGCGGTGGGGCCGTTCCACGCCCGGATCTTCCAGCCGGCGGTCGAGGCGCTCGTGCCGGTGCAACCGGTGGCCCTGCGCTACGGTCCCGGGGCCAGCGCGCAGACCGTGGTCGCCTTCGGCGCGCACGAGAGCTTCTTCGCCAATTTCATCCGCCTGCTGGGTGAACCGCCGCGCAGCGCTGACGTATGCTTCCTGCAACCCATCGCCGCCGGCGAGCTGGAAGGGCGCAGCCGGATCGCCGAGCTGGCCCGCGAGCGTATCGTCGCGGCGATGCACGCCGACGACTGAGCCGGCCCGGCCGGCTGCAACTCCGCGAGGCACGAGCAGGCAAATGTTGACCGCCGACGACTACCAGCCACCGAAGTGGCTGCACAACCCGCACCTGCAATCGGTGCTGAGTTCCAGCGCCCTGCGCCGGCGCCGCGGGCTGCGCGCGCTTACCGCGATGGGCGCGGTCACCACCGAGCACATCTTCGACGGCGGCGACGGCGTGCGCCTGCAGGGCTGGCACAGCGTGATGCCCGGCCGTGAGCCACGCGGCCTGGCCCTGCTGCTGCATGGCTGGGAGGGCAGCACCGAGTCCAGCTACATGCGCATGACCGCCGCGCGCCTGCTCGAGGGCGGCTGCGAGGTGGTGCGGCTGAATTTCCGCGACCACGGCGACACCCATCACCTGAATCAGGAAATCTTCCACTCCAACCGCCTGGACGAAGTGGTGAACGCGGCCAGCGACGTCGCCCGGCGTTTCCCCGGGCGGCCGTTCGTGGCCGCCGGCTATTCGCTGGGCGGCAACTTCGCCCTGCGCCTGGCCTTGCGCGCGCCGCAGGCCGGATTGCCGCTGCTGCGGGTGGCCTCGGTCTGCCCGGTGCTGGA
>SEHC01000619.1 GCA_004173415.1 Lysobacteraceae bacterium | reverse complement strand
CCCTGCTGCGAACGCACCTCCAGGCCGGCGGCGCTGGCGCCGACCAGCAGGGTGATCAGGTTGATGTCCTCGTGGGCGCCGGCGCGCACGTTGGGGACGTCGTCGGCGGTGATCGGCGGGTAGTGGATCGGGCGCAGGATCGAATTGCCCGAATCGGTCTTGTCGGCGAAATAATGCTCCGGCAAGCCGATGTGCAGGGCCAGCGCCGAGAGCACCCGCGAACCCAGCGCGTCCAGCGCCTCGTACAGGCCGTAACCGTATTCGCGGAAGCCCGGGACTTCGGCAGGCCAGAGGTTCTGCGGCATGACCTCGGCATACTTCGAATCGCGCGGGATCTCGCGACCGATGTGCCAGAACTCCTTCAGGTCGAAATGCTTGGAATCCTTGGCCGTCTCCACGCCGAAGGGTGTGTAGCCGCGCGCGCCGCCGCTGCCGGGGACGTGGTACTTGAGCTTGGATTCCTCCGGCAGTGCGAAGAAATTCCTGAAGGCGTCGTAGGCCGCATCGATCGCATGCTGGGGGATGCCGTGGTTGCGGATGCCGGCAAAGCCCCATTGGCGATAGGCGGCGCCGAGCTCCGCCACGAAGGCGTCGCGGTCGGTGTCGAAACGGGTGATGTCGAGGGTGGGGATTGTTGCGGTCATGTTCACTGCTCTTGCGTGTGGTTGCCTGCTTCGCTTCGCACCAGCCGGCTAAGTGGCTGCGCGCACCGCGTCGGCGAGGCGCTCCAGGGTGCTCTGCACCAATGCGTCGTCGTCCGCCTCCACCGTGACCCGGACCACCGGTTCGGTGCCGGAGGGCCGGAGGAACGCGCGGCCGCGGCCGGCGACAGCGGCCTGCGCCTCGGCCAGGGCGGCCTTGACGCTTTCCGCCTCGACCGGCCTGGCGCCATTGGACAGGCGCACGTTGATGGTTTTCTGCGGGACCATGACCAGCCCGTCCAGGGCCTGGCGCAGCGACAGGCCGGTGCGGCTCAGCACTTCCAGCACCTGCAGGGCGCTGACGATGCCGTCGCCGGTGCTGGTGCGGTCCAGGCACAGCAGGTGCCCCGACGCCTCGCCACCGAGGATGCCCTTGTTCTCGACCAGCGCCTGGTGCACGTAACGGTCGCCCACCTTGGCCCGCAGGAA
>SEHC01000157.1 GCA_004173415.1 Lysobacteraceae bacterium | reverse complement strand
TCGCCGCCGCCGGTGAGCAGGTACTGGCCGTCGGGCAGCGGCAGGAAGTTGCTGCGTTTGCGCTGCACGATCCGCAGCCCGTGCGCGTGCAGGTCCAGGTCGGCGATGACCCGGGGCTGGAGCAGCGACACCGTGTAGGAAGCGACCGAGTTGCGGAAGCCGGGGTGGAATTCCTCGGTCACCGCCGCGCCGCCGACCACGGGCCTGCGCTCGAGCACGCTGACCTTCAGTCCGGCCCGGGCCAGGTAGGTGGCGCAGACCAGCCCGTTGTGGCCGCCGCCCACCAGCAACACGTCGCGACCCTGCCCCGCTCCCGCCATCACCCGCTCCCCTGCATCGATCGACGGCGGCCGCATGGCGGGAGGCGCCGTCGAAACGCCCGCCCCGCGCGGGTTCGGCCACGGGCCGTCCTGCGCTCCTATAATCGGCACAACCAGGGGCACGGGCAACACAGGACGGGCATGACCGGCGGATCCGACATCCAGATGCGATGGCAGCAGGCGCGCGAGCGGGCGCTGGCGGCCACATGCACGGGGTCGCCGCGCAGGCAGGGGACCGGCCATGGGACCGGACGCCGCCATGCATGAGTCGGCGGACCGGAGGGACTGGTTCAAGGCGCGGCTGCTGACCGGCCTGGGCGCGGCGGCGCTGGTCACCCTGGCCATCGTGTCGGGACTGACCTGGCGCGCCGACGCCTGGTTCTACGATGCGCTGGCCCGGGCCAGCCCCAGTCCGGCCGACGAGCGCATCGTGGTGGTGGAGATCGACGAGAAGAGCCTGGCCGAACTCGGCCGCTGGCCGTGGTCGCGGCGCACCCATGCGCGCCTGGTCGATCGCCTGGAGGCGGCAAGCGCGCGCGGCGTCGGCCTGGACGTGCTGTTGTCCGAACCGGCCCTGTTCGACCCCGAAGGCGATGCCCTGCTCGCGCGGGCCCTGGCCCGCAGCGACCGGGTGGTGCTGCCGGTTTATGTCGAGGCGCAGAACCGCGACGGCCCGGTGGTCGAGCTGATGCCGATCCCCGAGTTCGTCGCTTCGGCAGCGTCCCTGGGCCATGTCGACGTGGGCCTGGACCGGGACGGCATGGCCCGGCTGGCCTATCTGCACGCCGGCCTGGGTTCGCCGCGCTGGCCGGCCCTGGCCCTGGCCCTGAGCCAGCTGGGCTCGGCCGATCCGATCGCCACCGAGCTGCCGGGCCTGCGCCATCCCGAGGCCGGGCCGGCCTCGCCGCGGGGCTGGGTCCGCGACAACGAAGTGCTGGTCCGCCCGGTCAGCCATCGCCATGGCTTCAGGCGCGTGTCCTATGTCGACGTGCTGGAGGGGCGGGTGGCGCCGGCCGAACTGCGCGGGCGCTGGATCCTGGTCGGCGCCACCGTGCCGGGACTGGGCGCGCAGCTGGCCAGTCCGGCCTGGCACGCGGGCGGTCCGCGGATGCTGGCGGTGGATTACCAGGCCAGCGTACTGAACATGCTGGTCCGCGGCGACGCGGTCGCCCCGCTGGGCCTGGCCGCGCAGCTGTGCCTGTCGGTCCTGCTGGTGGTCGCGCCGCTGCTTTTGTTCGGCCTGCCCGGACTGCGGCGCATCTGGCAGCCGGTGGCGCTGGCCGCGGCCCTGGCCCTGCTGCTGTCCTGGGTGCTGCTGCGCTGGGCCGATGCCTGGCTGCCGCCGGTGCCGGTCCTGCTGGTGCTGGCCGTGGGCGGGGTGCTGGCCCTGCTGCAGGTGCTGCAAGGCAGTCGCAGCCAGGTCCAGTCCGACCCGCTGACCGGACTGGCCAACCGCGGCCGCTTCGACGAGGAACTGGCCCGGGAAATGCGCCTGGCCCAGCGCAGCGGCCAACCGCTGTCGCTGCTGTTGCTGGACGTGGACCATTTCCGCCGCCTCAACGACGACCTGGGCCAGGACTGCGGCGACGGAGTGCTGCAGGCCCTGTCGGCGATCCTGCGCGGGCGCGCACGCCGGCCGCGCGACCTGGTGGCCCGCCTGGGCGGCGACCAGTTCGCGATCCTGCTGCCCGAGACCACGCCGCAATCGGCCGCCGCCATCGCCACCACCATCCACGTGGACCTGGCCAATTTCGCCACCCGCACCGACAGCCCCGGGTCACCGCCGCCATTCACCACCAGCATCGGCATCCACACCGTGCGCGAGGGCGAGGAAACCACGGTGGAAGAGCTGTTCGGACTGGCCGACGCGGCCCTGTACCAGGCCAAGCAGTCGGGCCGCAACCGCAGCTTCAGCCATGCCGCCGACACCGGGGTGATGGCCCGCTGACCCCGCGCCAGGCGCCCCTGCGCCGCCCGGCCAGGCCTCGCGGCTGCGTCCGGGCCAGGTCCGGGCGGAGCCGGGCGATGGCCGCGACCCGGCAGCCTGGCATGACCTTCGACACCCTCAGCGGCGGCCGCGCAGGCGTAGAGTCCGCGCACGCCCCCGCCCGCGGGGGCCGTCCTTCTTCCATCGATGCCCTGCGGGGCCGGAGTAGTCTGTGATTCGCAAACCCCCGATCCTGTTGTTGTCCCTGGCCGTGGCCACGGCACTGTCCGCCTGCGCCAAGAAAGACGACGCCCCGGCGCCCGCCGGCGCAGCCACCGCCGCCAAAGCCGAACCGGCCGCGCTGAAGCTGGACGAATCCAAGCTGCCGCCGGTCAACCGCTTCCTGGTCACCGACCTGGATACCAGCAAGAACGCCTGCACTGACTTCGGCGGCTATGCCAACGGCAAGTGGCTGGCGGCCAACGCGATTCCCGGCGACCGCACCAGCTGGGGCGCCTTCGAAATGCTCGCCGAGCGCTCCACCGCCGCCCAGCAGCAGCTGGCCGAGCAGGCCGCCGCCGACAAGAACGCCACCGGCGTGGAGAAGATCGTCGGCGACCTGTGGTCGACCGGCATGGACGAAGCCAAGATCAATGCCCAGGGCATCGAGCCGATCAAGGGCGAGCTGGCCGCGATCGACGCGCTGGCCGACAAGGACGCCATCGTCGGCTACCTGCGCAGCAGCGCGGCCAAGGGCCAGAACGGCCTGTTCGGCTTCGGCGCCGAGGCCGACTTCAAGGATTCCTCGATGAACCTGGCCTACGCCTCGCAGGGCGGCCTGGGCCTGCCGGACCGGGAGTACTACCTGAAGGCCGAGAACAAGGCCAAGCTGGACGCCTATCAGGCCCACATCGGCAAGGTGCTTGAACTGGCCGGCGTGCCGGCCGCCGATGCCGCCGAGCAGGCCAAGGCGGTCATCGCCTTCGAAACCCGCCTGGCCAAGGTTTCCAAGTCCAGCGAGGAACTCTCGCGCGACGTCTCGCTGTACTACAACCCGGTCACCCTGGCCGACGCCGACAAGCTGACCCCGAACTTCTCGTGGACCGAGTTCTTCAAGTCGCAGGGCGTGGCGCCGCAGGACAAGTTCTCGCTGGCCATCCCCGCCTTCCACGCCGAGCTCAGCAAGATGCTGGGCGACACCGACCCGGCGATCTGGCGCAGCTACCTGCGCTTCCACACCATCGACAGCGCCTCGCCGTACCTGAGCGACGCCTTCGCCAACCAGAACTTCGAGTTCTACGCCAAGAACCTGCGTGGGCAGAAGGAAATCAAGCCGCGCTGGAAGCGCGTGCTGGGCACGATCGAGGAGCAGGCCGGCGAAGCGCTGGGCCAGATGTACGTCAAGGTCGCGTTCCCTGCCGAGTCCAAGGCCAAGATGGAGGCCCTGGTCGGCAACCTGCGCACCGCGCTGAAGGGCCGCATCGACAACCTGTCGTGGATGAGCGACGAGACCAAGAAGAAGGCGGTCGCCAAGTGGGAGACCTTCACTCCGAAGATCGGCTACCCGGACAAGTGGCGTGAGTGGAACGGCCTGTCGACCGGCCGCGACAGCTACATCGGCAACGTCATGGCCGCCAACGAGTTCAACTACAAGTGGAACCTGGGCAAGATCGGCAAGCCGGTCGACAAGACCGAGTGGGGCATGAGCCCGCAGACGGTCAACGCCTACTACAACCCGCTGCAGAACGAGATCGTGTTCCCGGCCGCGATCCTGCAGCCGCCGTTCTTCGACGCCAACGCCACCGATGAAATGAACTACGGCGGCATCGGCGCGGTGATCGGCCACGAGATGACCCACGGCTACGACGACCAGGGTGCGCGCTTCGGGCCGACCGGCAACTTCGAGAACTGGTGGAGCGAGGCCGACGCCAAGGGCTTCAGCGGCCTGACCGACAAGCTGATCAGCCAGTTCGACGCCTACGATGCCGGCGGCACCAAGGTCAACGGCAAGCTGACCCTGGGCGAGAACATCGCCGACCTGGGCGGCCTGGCCACGGCCTACGACGCGATGAAGAAGGCCACCGAGGGCCAGCCAGATCCGAACACCGACGGCCTGACCCGCGACCAGCGCTTCTTCCTCAACTGGGCCACCGTGTGGCGTCGCAACTTCACCCCCGAAGAGCTGGCCGTGCGCCTGAAGACCGACCCGCACGCCCCGGCCAACTTCCGCGCCATCGGCACCCCGTCGAACATGCCCGCGTTCGCCGCCGCGTTCTCGTGCAAGCCCGGCGATGCAATGGTCCGCGCCGCCGACCAGCAGGTCGTGATCTGGTAAACGGGCCCGCCCCGTGAACCCTGCAGAGGCCCGGCTTGTCCGGGCCTTTGCTTTTGCCGACCGCGCACCCGGCTTGTCCGGGCCTTTGCTTTTGGCGACCGCGCACCCGGCTTGTCCGGGCCTTTGCTTTTGCCGACCGCGCACCCGGCTTGTCCGGGCCTTTGCTTTTGCGGGCTGAAACCCGGCGGGTCCGTACCTGCGCTTTTGCGGGCCACGTTCATGGGCGGCCCGACGGCGCTTGCTAGAATCCGGGCACTCATCGACCTGGAAATCCACGATGCCGCACCCGCGTGACGCACTCAGCAAACCCGCCCTGCTCGCCTTCGCCCTGGTGCTCGCGCTCGGCGCCACCGATGCGGACGCCGCCAAGAAAAAGAAGAAGGCCGCCAAGGCCCCGGCGGTCAGCGCCGAGTGCAGCGACTTCTATGCAAGCGCCAATGCCTCGTGGCTGCAGGCCAACCCGTTGCCCGCCGGCGCCAGCTCGGTCAGTGCGCTGGGCCAGTTGGTGGAGCGAAGCCGCGAGCAGCAGAAGGCGTTGCTGGATGGCGCCATGCAGTCGCCGCAGGCCGGCGTGCAGAAGCTGCTCGGCGATTTCTGGGCCAGCGGCCTGGACGAGGCCGCGGTCGAGGCCGACGGGGCCAAGCCGATCGCCCCGCTGCTGGACCGGATCAACGCGATCAAGCGGGCCAAGGACGTGCCGCCGGCGATCGCCGCGCTGCACCAGGTCGGCATCCCGGTAGCCTTCAATTTCAGCCCCGACGTGGACCTGAACGCGCTTGACCGCCACATCGGCTACTTCTCCCAGGGCGGCATGGGCATGTCCGACCCGGCCTATTACACCCGCACCGATACCGAAACCCGGGAGCTGCTCGGCCGCTACCGCAACTACGTCAAGCAGGTGCTGGCCCTGACCGG
>SEHC01000618.1 GCA_004173415.1 Lysobacteraceae bacterium | reverse complement strand
CGTCAGGAGATCGCCCGCGGCCGCGCCATCATCCCGCACAACATCAACCACCCCGAGGTCGAGCCGATGATCATCGGCCGCAACTTCCTGGTGAAGATCAACGCCAACATCGGCAACTCGGCCGTCCTCTCCAGCGTCGACGACGAGGTCGACAAACTGGTCTGGGCCACCCGCTGGGGCGCCGACAACGTCATGGACCTGTCGACCGGCCGCAACATCCACAACATCCGCGACTGGATCATCCGCAACTCCAGCGTCCCCATCGGCACCGTGCCGATCTATCAGGCCCTGGAGAAGGTCAACGGCGTCGCCGAGGACCTGACCTGGGAGGTGTTCCGCGACACCCTGATCGAACAGGCCGAGCAGGGCGTCGACTATTTCACCATCCACGCCGGCGTCCGCCTGCCCTTCGTGCCCCTGACCGCCAAGCGCGTCACCGGCATCGTCTCACGCGGCGGCTCGATCATGGCCAAGTGGTGCCTCAGCCATCACCGCGAGTCCTTCCTCTACGAGCATTTCGAGGACATCTGCGACATCATGCGGGCCTACGACGTCAGCTTCAGCCTCGGCGACGGCCTGCGTCCCGGCTCCATCGCCGACGCCAATGACGAGGCCCAGTTCGCCGAGCTACGCACCCTCGGCGAACTCACCAAGATCGCCTGGGCCAAGGGCTGCCAGGTCATGATCGAGGGCCCCGGCCACGTGCCGATGCACAAGATCAAGGCCAACATGGATGAGCAGCTGAAACACTGCCACGAGGCGCCCTTCTACACGCTCGGGCCGCTGACCACCGACATCGCCCCCGGCTACGACCACATCACCAGCGCCATCGGCGCGGCCATGATCGGCTGGTTCGGCACCGCCATGCTCTGCTACGTCACGCCCAAGGAGCACCTCGGCCTGCCCGACCGCCAGGACGTCAAGGACGGCGTCATCACCTACAAGATCGCCGCCCACGCCGCCGACCTCGCCAAGGGCCACCCCGCCGCCCGCCTGCACGACGACGCCCTGTCCCGCGCCCGGTTCGAGTTCCGCTGGGAGGACCAGTTCAACCTCGGCCTCGATCCGGAAACGGCCCGCAAGTACCACGACGAGACCCTGCCGAAGGAGGCGAGGAAGACCGCCCACTTC
>SEHC01000156.1 GCA_004173415.1 Lysobacteraceae bacterium | reverse complement strand
GCGTTGCGCCCGCAACTCAAGCCACTGGCCAGCTACGATCCGGTCATCGACAGGCTGGACGCCGCGCTGCCCGGCGAAGGGCCGCTCTGGCAGCGCGTGGACCGGTTGACCGCGGCCACGGCGATTCCCGCCGACAGGCTGCAGGCGGTGATGCATGCGTCGATCGACGAGTGCAAGCGACGCACGCTGGCGCACATCGCCTTGCCGGAAGAAGAGAAGTTCAGCCTGGAGCTGGTCACCGGCCAGCCCTGGTCGGGCTACAACTGGTACAAGGGCAACGCCACCAGCCTGATCCAGATCAACACCGACCTGCCGGTGCTGATGAGCCGCGCCGTCGACCTGGGCTGCCACGAGGGCTATCCGGGCCACCACGTGCTGAACATGCTGCTCGAGCAGCGCTTGTCCAAGGAGCGCGGCTGGATCGAATTCACCGTGTATCCGCTGTACAGCCCGATGTCGCTGATCGCCGAAGGCTCGGCCAACTTCGGCATCGAGCTGGCCTTTCCCGGCGAAGAGAAGCTGGCCTTCGAACGCGACGTGCTGTATCCGCTGGCCGGGCTCGACCCGGCGCTGGCCGCGCGCGATGCGCGACTGCAACAGGCGCGCGGCGAACTGGCAGGCGCGCGCCTGACCATCGCCCGCGATTACCTCGATGGACGCATCGACCGCGCGCAGGCCGTGCGGCTGGCGCAGAACTACCAGTTGATGTCGCCGGAACGCGCCGAGCAGTCGATCGCCTTCACCGACCGCTATCGCAGTTACGTCATCAACTACGGACTCGGCCAGGACCTGGTGCGCGCGCATGTCGACGCCGCTGGGTCGACACCGCGGGAACGCTGGGCGGCGATGGAGAGGATTCTGTCCGAACCGACCCTGCCGGCCGACCTGCTGCCGGTCGCGCCGTCGCCGGCCGAACTGTCGCCAGCGGATCCGCGATAACCTGCGCCTGTTTCCTTTTCCTCCGGGACGGCACATGGCGGCGACACCACCCCCGATGCCCATCGCGCGTAACGGGGGCTGGTGGCAACGACACTGGCGCTGGGCGGTGCCTGCGCTGGCGGCGCTGGGGCTGGGGTTGTTCGCGGCCTTCTTGCTGCTGATCCTGTCGGCGATATTCGGCATGATGAAGTCTTCCGACGCCTACAGGCAGGCGATGAGTCGGCTGCACGCAAGCCCCGCCGCCACCGCGGCCCTGGGGGCGCCACTCCGGGAAGGCTGGTTGACCTTGGGCAACATCGAGGTCAATGGTCCTTCGGGCGAAGCCAGCCTGCAGATCCCGGTCTCCGGTTCGCTCGGCGAAGGCGATCTTTACGTCGAGGCGGAGAAAGCCGCGGGCGCCTGGACCTTCCATACCCTGGTGCTGCAGCTGGACGCCGATGGCAGGCGCATCGATCTGCTGGAGGAAGCGCAGCCGGCGCGCTGAGCGGGCCGGATTGCCCGGACCCGCCGAACCCCGTAGGGTCGCGGTTCCTTCCGTGGGGATGCATCGATGAAGCTTGTTCTCGCCGCCGCCATCGCCGTGGCGCTCGCCGTTCCGTTCGCCACCCGGGCCCAGTCGCCCGCCACCCCATCCGTGGCCAGGTCCGCGCCGGCCTGGGTCGCGACCAGCAACGGCCACGCGCAGGTGCTGATGGAAGCAGAGGCTGCGTTCGCACCGGAAGCGGCCGCGTTGTCGGGCCTCAGCCAATACGACGGAATGGCCGCGGACCTGGGCCCGGACGTAGCCCAGCGCCGGCGCGATGCCCTGGCCCAGGCCAGGGCCAGGTTGCAGCGGGCGTTGGAGACCGAGCGCGACGCCAACGTACGCCAGGACCTGCAGATCATGATCGACGCGGCCGCGCTGCGCATCGAGGGCAGCGCCCTGTCCTCGCGCTATCGCCGCGACTGGACCGATGCCGCGCAACTGGTGTTCCGCGGCCAGCAGGCGCTGTTGCAGAAGCAGGTCTCCGCCACGCGCCATCCCAGGGCGCTGGAAAGGCTGCAGCGCTACGTGGGCCTGCACCCGCAAAGCGCCTCGGTCTTCGAACAGGCCAAGGCACGTTATGTCGAAAGCGCCGGCAAGGACCTGCTGGAACCGACCCGGCTGGAAGTGGAGCAGGCCATCGCCAACGCCGGCACCTACGTGGACGGCATCCGCAAGCTGTACGCCGAGTACCCGCAGCCCGGCGCGGAGCCGGCGCTGGATGCGCTGCAAACGCAGGCCGCCGCCTACACCGCCTGGCTCAGCGAAAGCGTGCTGCCGGTGTCGCGGGTGGACGCGAAGCTGCCTGCGGAGCTGTATGCCTTCCAGCTGAAGCAGGTCGGCATCGACATCAGCCCGCAGCTGCTGATCCAGCGCGCGCAACTGGAATTCATGGAAACCCGCGCCGCCATGCAGGCGCTGGCGCCGCTGGTGGCGAGGCAGAAAGACCTCAAGGCCACCAATGACTACCGCGAGGTCATCCGCGAGCTGAAGCGCGACACCATTCCCAACGACCAGCTGGAAGCGCGCTATCGCGAGATCATCGACGCCATCGACCCGATCATCCGCCGCGAACGCATCGTCGACGTGCCGCAGCGCCCGATGGTGATGCGCCTGGGGACGCCGGCCGAGAGCGCGGCGCAGCCGGCGCCGCATTTCCGTGGCGCGCAGTTGATCGGCAACACCGGCCAGCAGGGGCAGTTCGTGCTGCCGGTCGGTAATCCCGCCGCCGGGGCCGATTCCGCCTACGACGATTTCAACTTCCCCTCGGCCGCGTGGACCCTGAGCGCGCACGAAGGCCGGCCCGGCCATGAGCTCCAGTCGGCGAGCATGATAGAACGCGGGGTGTCGCTGGCCCGCGCGCTGTTCGCCAGCAACTCGGTCAACGGCGAAGGCTGGGCCCTGTATGCCGAAGCCGAGATGGTGCCGTACGAACCCCTGGACGGGCAGATGATCGCCCTGCAGTTCCGCCTGCTGCGCGCCGCGCGCGCAATGCTCGACCCGATGCTCAACCTGGGCATGCTCGACCGGCAGCGCGCGCAGAAGGTACTGCGCGAGGACGTGATGCTGTCCCCGGCGATGGCCACCCAGGAGCTGGACCGTTACCAGTTCCGCTGGCCCGGGCAGGCGGGCAGCTATTTCTACGGCTATGCGCGCCTGCTGGAACTGCGGGTGGAGGCGGAGCTGGCGCTGGGCGAGCGGTTCGACCGGCTGGCGTTCAACAACTTCCTCCTCGACCAGGGCCGCCTGCCGCCGAACCAGCTGGCCGAGGCGGTGCGCACGCAATTCATTCCTTCGCAGCGTTGACCACGCCCGGGTGCATGACCAGCGGCGCATTGCCGACGCCGGCCCGAGCGCGTAGGGTCGGCGATCTTCTTGCCGCTGGAACCCACCGATGAAGCCACTGGTCCTCGCCATTGCCCTGGCGCTTTCCGCGCCCCTGCCCGTCTTCGCCCAGTCCGCCGCGCCCGCGGCCCGCGCCAGTACCGCGCCGGCGCCCGCGTGGGTGGAAGCCAGCAACCGCAACGCACAGATCCTGCTGCAGGCGCAGGCGGCGTTCCAGCCCGAGTACGCCAGCTTCTTCGGCGTGCCGGGCTACGACGACAAGGTCGCCGACTTCGGCCCGGACAACCCGCGCCGCTACCGCGAAGCCCTGGCCAAGGCCAAGTCCGGGCTGCAGGCCCAACTGCAGGCCGAGCGCGACACCAATGTGCGCCAGGACCTGGAGATCATGATCAAGGCCGCCGACGAGAACATCGAAGGCAGCACGCTCAACGAGAAGTACCTGTTGCCGTGGAGCGATGCTCCGCAAACGGTATTCAACGGCCTCAATGGGCTGCTTTCCGACCAGACCTCGCCCGAACGCCGGGCCAAGGCGCTCGATCGCCTGAAGGCCTACGTGGGACTGGCGCCGGGCAGCACCGCGCTGACCACCCTGGCCAGGCAGCGCTACGAGGAAAAGCGGGCCGATGCACGGCTGCTGCAGCCGACCCGGCTGGAAGTGGAGCGCGCGGTCGGCAACGGCGACACCTATGCCAGCGGCGTGCGCGAGTTGTTCGCGAAGTACCGGATCGCCGGTGCCGAAGCGGCACTGGATGCGATGCAGGAGCAGTTCAAGGCGTACAACGACTGGAGCCGCAGCAGCGTCCTGCCCAAGGCGCGTACCGATACGCGCCTGCCGCCGGAGCTGTACGCCTTCCAGCTGAAACAGTACGGCATCGACATCGATCCGGCCCTGCTGATGCAACGCGCGCAGCTGGAGTTCATGGAAACCCGCGCGGTGATGCAGCAGTTGGCGCCGCTGGTGGCCAAGGCCCAGGGCATCGACGCGAGCGACTACCGCGCGGTGATCAAGGCGCTGAAGACCCGCAACATCCCCAACGACGAGCTGGAAGGCCACTACCGCAAGGTGATCGACCAGATCGACCCGATCATCGCGCGCGAGGGGATCGTCGACGTGCCGAACCGGCCGATGCAGATGCGGCTGGGTTCGGCGGCCGAAAGCGCCGCCTCGCCGGCGCCGCATTTCCTGCCCGCGCCGCTGGTCGGCAACACCGGCCAGCAAGGCACCTTCGTGCTGCCGCTGGGCAACCCGACCCAGGACGGGAAGGGCAAGGACTATGACGACTTCAATTTCGACGCGGTGACCTGGACCCTGTCGGCGCACGAGGGCCGTCCCGGCCACGAGCTGCAGTTCACCGCCATGGTCGAGCGCGGCATCTCGCTGGCGCGCAGCATGTTCGCCTTCAATTCGGTCAACGTGGAAGGCTGGGCGCTGTATGCCGAAGCCGAGATGGTCCCGTACGAACCGCTGGACGGGCAGTTGATCGCCTTGCAGTTCCGGCTGTTGCGGGCCGCGCGGGCGATGCTCGACCCCAGCCTCAACCTGGGCCTGGTCGACCGCGAACGCGCGCGCCTGGTGCTGGAGGAGGACGTGGGCCTGTCGGAGCCGATGGCGCGGCAGGAACTGGACCGTTACACGTTCAACGCGCCGGGCCAGGCCGGCAGCTATTTCTATGGCTACACCCGCATCCTCGAACTGCGCATGCGCACCGAGTTGGCCCTGGGCAAGCGGTTCGACCGCAAGGCGTTCAACAACTTCCTGCTCGACCAGGGCTTGTTGCCGCCGGACCAGCTGGCCAAGGCAGTGGAAGAGCAGTTCATTCCCGCGCAGCAGAAGAAGAAGGGCTGAGCGGGAGTGCGAAGCGGCCGAAGCCGCTTCGCCGTGGCGCGGCGGGCTACGGGGTGGGCGCTTCGGTGCTCGCCGGGATCGAACCCGGCGGCACGTAGATGGCCACGCCGGCCGCCTTCTTCTGTGTGGTCGGAATACCGATGCCGATGCCGCCTGCGGAATGGCGGCCGTAACTGCCGGCGCCGACCGACATGCCCACCGGCGAGCCGCTGGATCCCACGCCCATCAGGATGACCCCGTTGGCGCCGAGCGAGGCGGCTTCGCGCTTGAGCCGGGCCACGGCCGCATCGGTCTGGCCCTGGGTGCCGAAGCCGACCGCGCTGGAGGACTCCAGCTGGGCGATCTGCACATGGGCCTGATCAGTTTGTTGTGGGGCATCGTTTCGATGCTGTGGATGCTGCTGGCGTTGATCCCGCTGCTGGGCTGGGGCAACTGGTTCCTGATCCCGTTCGCGGCGGTCGGCGCGATCATCGGCGCGATCGGGGTCCTGTTCACCTCCAGCGCCAGGACCGGCCGGGCCAGGACCGGGCTGCTGCTCAACGGCATCGTGATCGTGGTCGGCATCATCCGCCTGAGCATCGGCGGCGGCATCATCTAGGCCGGGGTTCGCCCGGACACGGGTGCGGCACGACCGCACCCGCGCAGCCCGACGCCACGCCCACGCGCGGCAGCGTTGGCCGTCATTGCGCGGGCCTGGCGTCGTCGACGGACAGGCCATGGCGAGGCCGCGCGGGAAGGGCCGCTGAACGGCGCAGGCGTATCATTCGCGCATCGTTCGAGGACGCGCCCCATGACCTATCCCCATACCCGCCCGCGACGCATGCGCCGCGACGATTTTTCCCGCCGGCTGATGCGCGAGCACGTGCTGACCGCCAACGACCTCATCTATCCGGTCTTCGTGCACGAGCCGCAGGGCCGCGAGGCGGTGCCTTCCATGCCCGGCGTCGAGCGCCTGTCGATCGAGGAACTGCTCGAGGTCGCCGCACAGGCGGTGGAACTGCGCATTCCCGCGCTGGCCCTGTTCCCGGTCACCGCGCCCGAAGCCAAGTCGCTGGATGCCGCCGCCGCTTGGGATGACGAGGGCCTGGCCCAGCGCGCGGTCCGCGCGCTGAAGCAGCGCTTCCCGGAACTGGGCGTGATCACCGACGTGGCCCTGGACCCGTTCACCACCCATGGCCAGGACGGGATCATCGACGCCTCCGGCTACGTGGTGAACGACGTCACCGTCGAAGCGCTGGTCAGGCAGGCGCTGTCGCATGCGCGGGCCGGGGCCGATGTCGTGGCCCCCAGCGACATGATGGACGGGCGCATCGGTGCGATCCGCCAGGCGCTGGAAGACGACGGCCACGTGCATACCCGGATCATGGCCTATTCGGCCAAGTACGCCTCCGCGTTCTATGGCCCGTTCCGCGACGCGGTCGGCAGCGCCGGCAACCTGGGCAAGGGCAACAAGTACAACTACCAGATGGACCCGGCCAACTCCAACGAGGCGCTGCACGAAGTGGCCCTGGACCTGGACGAGGGCGCGGACATGGTGATGGTCAAGCCCGGCATGCCCTACCTGGACGTGGTGCGGCGGGTGAAGGACGAGTTCGGCGTGCCGACCTTCGCCTACCAGGTCAGCGGCGAATACGCGATGCTCAGGGCGGCCTTCAACAATGGCTGGCTGGACGAACGCGCCTGCGTGCTGGAAGCGCTGACTGCGTTCAAGCGCGCCGGGGCCGATGGCGTGCTGACCTATTTCGCGCTGGATGCGGCACGCTGGTTGAAGCAAGCGGGCGGGTAATATCACGGCATGGACGGGCCCTGCCCGCTCCTGCCCCATCCTTCCAACAAGGAGTCCTGCATGAGCCACTACGCCGTCTTCGGCCATCCGGTTTCGCATTCGCTGTCGCCGCGCATCCATGCCGCCTTCGGTCGCCAGACCGGCATCGCGCTGGACTACCTGGCCATCGATGCGGCGCCGGAAGGCTTCGCGCAGGCACTGGATGCGTTCGCGGCGACCGGCGGCAAGGGCGCCAACGTGACCCTGCCGCTGAAGCAGGCCGCCTTCGCCCTCTGCGCCACGACCAGCGAACGCGCGCGCCGCGCCGGCGCGGTCAATACCCTGGTCCGCAACGACGGCCAATGGCATGGCGACAACACCGACGGCGCCGGCCTGGTCCGCGACCTGACCGGACGCCTTTCGCTGGACCTGCGCGGGCGCCGTACCCTGTTGCTCGGCGCCGGCGGTTCGGCGCGCGGTGTGGCCCCGGCGCTGCTGGATGCGGGGGTTTCCGAACTGATAATCGCCAATCGCACCAGCAGCCGCGCCGACGCGCTGGCCGATGCGCTGGGAGAACCCGGCCGCGCCCATTCGCGCTACTGGGACGACCTGTCCAACGAAGGCGACTTCGCCCTGATCATCAACGCGACCTCGGCCTCGCGCGGCGGCACGGGGGAATTCTCGCTGCCCTTCCAGCTGTCGACGCCACGCACCCTGGCCGTGGACCTCAACTACGGCGAGGCCGCGATCCCGTTCCTGGCCTGGGCACGCGCGGCCGGATGCCGCGACGTGGTCGACGGACTGGGCATGCTGGTCGAGCAGGCCGC
>SEHC01000617.1 GCA_004173415.1 Lysobacteraceae bacterium | reverse complement strand
CTGGAAACCGACCGGCGCCTGTTGCAGAAGCGCGTGGACCAGCTGCAGAAGCGGCTGGAGAAGGTCGAGGTGCAGCAGACCCAGATGCGGCGTGCGCGGGTGCGCAGCGAAATGCCGCGGGTGGCCCTGGTCGGCTATACCAATGCCGGCAAGTCGACCCTGTTCAACGCCCTCACCGGTTCGGATGCCTACGCGGCCGACAAGCTGTTCGCCACCCTGGATCCGACCGTGCGCCGGCTGAACCTGGCCGGCGGCAGCATCATGCTTTCCGACACCGTCGGCTTCGTCCGCGACCTGCCCCATGAACTGGTCGCCGCCTTCCGTTCGACCCTGTCCGAGGCGCGCGAGGCCGACCTGCTGCTGCACGTGATCGATGCCGCCGACCCGCTTCGCGAGGAGCGCATCGCCCAGGTCGACAGCGTCCTGCAGGAAATCGGCGCCGGCGACATCCCCCAGGTGCTGGTCTACAACAAGATCGACCGGATCCCGCGGGTTTCCGGGGAAGAGGGCTACATCGAGCCGCGCCATGACCAGCCCAACCCCGGATCAAGTCCGGGGCAGGCCATGCCCACGGACAGCGTGGGCATGGGCCGCGAGCGGGTGTGGCTGTCGGCGCGCGATGGGATCGGCCTGGAATTGCTGGAAGGCGCGTTGACCCGGCGCCTGTCGCTGGAGCGGATCCAGGGCGCGGTCCATCTGCCCGCGGCGCATTCCGAACGGCTGCGTTCGCGGTTGCACGCGTTGGGCGCGGTACGTGCCGAAACGCACGACGAACACGGCTGGCACCTGCAGGTCGACCTCTCGCTCGCCGACGCGAGGCGCCTGGCGGTGCAGGCCGGCGGCGCGCCGCTGGATGCGCTGCTGCCCGAAGCGCCGCGCGAGGAATGGATGGCGTAACGGACCGGGCCCAGGCCTGCCGTTGCAATCGATGGTCCTGCTTGCTCGATCATCGGTGTTTGCTCTCCAGGCATGTGATTGACGGGTCGGACCCGCCCGGCGCTTGTCTCCGGTAGCGGCTGGCCCTATCTAGTAGAATCAGACCTGCAACGGCCGTGGCCCGCGCGAATCCCAATATGGAGTAGGCATGGCCTGGAACACCCCCGGAAGCGGCTCGAACGGCAGCAAGGACAAGC